>NZ_JBHTLQ010000065.1:0-15565 GCF_042679085.1 Phenylobacterium conjunctum
AGGCGCCGCCGGCCTACCAGGCCCCGCAAGCGCCTCAGGCGCCCCAAGCCAACTCCGGCGGCCAACAAGGGGGCGGCCAGCAGGGCGGCGGTCAGCGCGATTGGCGCGGCGGCGGCCGCAATCCGGGCGCCGGCTATTCCCAGAACGGCGGCGGCCAGCAGGGCTGGCAATCCGGTGGGCAACAGGGTGGCGGTCAACAAGGCGGTCAACAAGGTGGTCAGGGCGGCGGCCGCAACTGGGGCCAACAGCCCGGCCAGCAGGGCGGCCAATGGCAGGGTCAGCCGTCTGGCGGCCAGCCGGGCGCCCAACCCAACTCGCCCAATCGCTGGGATCGCGATGGCGGCCGGCGCGACAATGACGGCCGTCAGGACTGGCGGCGTGACGACAGTCGCCACGACGACGGGCGCCGCGATGAGGGCCGCCGGGATGACCGCCGCGACGACTATCACCGCCGGGACGACAACCGCTGGAACGGCGGTGGCTGGAACGGCGGCGGGTGGAATGGCGGTGGCTGGAACAATGGTGGCGGCTGGAACCGTCCGCCCCAGACCCAGCGGCCCAACTATGATCGCCGCTACTATCCGCCCAAGGCCTATAGTCCGCAGCGCTATCGTAGCTACGCCTATCGTCCGCCGGCCGGTTTCGGCATGCGCAGCTGGGGCTTCGGCCAGATCCTGCCGCGCGCCTGGTGGGGGGCGGAGTATCTGATCGGCGACTGGTGGTCCTATGGCCTGCCGATCCCGCCCATCGGCTATGACTGGGTTCGGGTGGGCGAGGACGCGCTGCTGATCGACACCTGGTCAGGCCGCGTGGTCCAGGTGGTCTACGACGTCTTCTGGTAGGTTGAGCGGGGCGGCTTGGCGGGGCCGAAATGTGCCTGTAACGCCACGCCGCCTTGACCTGCGCGCAATTTTCCTCTCCATAGCCCGGCCTTTGCTGCGGCGCCGTTGCGTGGCGTCGCCGCTACCCTTGTCTTCAGGAGACCTCTCATGCGCGTCTATTATGATCGCGACGCCGACCTTGCCCGCATCCTGGACAAGAAGATCGCCATCGTAGGCTATGGCTCCCAGGGCCGGGCGCACGCGCTGAACCTGAAGGACTCCGGCGCCAAGAACGTCGTCGTGGCCCTGCGTCCCGGCTCGGCCACCGCCAAGAAGGTGGAAGCCGACGGCCTGAAGGTGATGACCGTCGCCGAAGCGGCCGCCTGGGCCGACGCCATCATGGTGCTGGCGCCCGACGAACTGCAGCGTGGCATCTACAACGCCGAGATCGCCCCCAACATCCGTGACGGCGCGGCCCTGCTGTTCGCCCACGGCCTGAACGTGCACTTCAACCTGATCGAGCCCAAGGACACCATCGACGTGCTGATGGTCGCGCCGAAGGGCCCGGGCCACACCGTGCGCGGCGAATACCAGAAGGGCGGCGGCGTGCCCTGCCTGATCGCCATCCACCACAACGCCACCGGCAATGCTCTGGACCTCGGCCTGGCCTACGCCTCGGCCATCGGCGGCGGCCGTTCGGGCGTGATCGAGACCACCTTCCGCGAAGAGTGCGAGACCGACCTGTTCGGTGAACAGGCCGTGCTGTGCGGCGGCCTGGTGGAGCTGATCCGCGCGGGCTTCGAAACCCTGGTCGAAGCCGGCTACGCGCCGGAAATGGCCTATTTCGAATGCCTGCACGAGGTGAAGCTGATCGTGGACCTGATCTACGAAGGCGGCATCGCCAACATGAACTACTCGATCTCCAACACCGCGGAGTACGGCGAGTACGTCACTGGGCCGCGCATCGTGACCCCGGACACCAAGGCCGAGATGAAGCGCGTGCTGGAAGACATCCAGTCGGGCCGTTTCGTCCGCGACTTCATGCTGGAGAACCAAGCCGGCCAGCCGAGCTTCAAGGCCACCCGTCGCCGGGCGTCCGAGCACCAGATCGAGGAAGTCGGCCAGCGCCTGCGCGCCATGATGCCCTGGATCACCAAGAACAAGCTTGTCGACCAGACCCGGAACTAAGTTCCGAACCAGAGTTCTCTCCGAAAGGCCCGGGCGGAAGTCCGGGCCTTTTTCTTATCCTCCCCCATGGAATGGGGGAGGGGGACCCCGAAGGGGTGGAGGGGGCGTGACGGGGCTCTGAGTGGGCGGCCGCCCCCTCCACCGCTCCGCGGTCGCCCTCCCCCGCACGCGGGAGAGGACTAGTTGGGCCGCAGGGTGGTCATCACCAACTCGCGGCGGAAGGCGAAGCCCAGGCTTTGATAGAGGGCTATGGCGCCGGTGTTGTGAGCGTAGACGTGCAGGATGGGCGTCTCGCTGCGGGCCTGAATGCGGGCGGCGATGCGGCGCATCAGGGCGGCCGCATAGCCTTTGCCCCGGTGGTCGGGGAGGGTGCAGACGCCACTGAGCTCGGAATGGCCGTCGGGGCGCATGCGCTCACCGGCCATGGCGACGAGGACGCCGTTCACCTTCACGCCGATGAACTGGCTGATCTGCGGGGTGCGCGCGAAGAACGGGCCGGGTTTGGTCAGGGTGGCCAGGGCCAGCATCTCGGGGGCGTCGGCGGGCGCGAGGTCCAGGACCTCGAAGGCGACCGGCGGGACGGCGACCGGGGCCTGCGCCACCATCTGCCAGCACAGGGCTTCTGAGACCACCGCGCAGCCGGGGACCGGCGGCGGGGCTGTGGGCTCGACCAGGGCCACCTCGCCGTGGGCGGCGACCAGGGCGCCCAAGTCAGCGAGGCTGGCGGGCGAGATGTCGGGGATGGCCGCGAACAGGCCGATCTGCGGGTCATAGCGCAGGGCCGCGCCCTGGCGGATCGCGAGCGGGGCCTGGGCGCCGGTCAGGGCGGACCAGACGGGACGATCGAGCGGGTGAGTTCCGGCCATGCCCCGATATCGGTCGCGGAAGGCGCCCAGGCAACCACTGCCGTGTCGACTCTCCCGGTCCGGGTCGCGATGATGCCGGCCTGATCAGCCCGGAGCCCGCATGACAGCCCACCCCTTTGATGAGGCCACGGCCCTGGAGCCCCTGGGCGACGGGGTGTTCCGCGGGCGCACCCACCCGGCCTATTGGAACATGGCCGGGCCGTTCGGCGGGGCGACCGCGGCCCTGATGCTGAAGGCGGTGATGGAGCATCCCGCCCGGCGCGGACGCCCGGTGGCCCAGACGGTCAACTTCTGCGCGGCCATCGGCGAGGGCGAGTTCGAGATCCGGGCCGTCCCGGTGCGCGACGGCAAGTCGACCCAGCACTGGTCCGTGGAGATGGTGCAGAACGGCCAGGTGGTGACCACCGCCACCGCCGTCACCGGCGCCGAGCGGGACACCTGGGCGCACCAGAGCGCCGCGGCCCCCAACTTCCCGCCGGCTGGCGAGGTGAGCGAGGTCGAGACCGCCGGGCGCATGCCCTGGTTCGGCCGCTATGAGTTCCGGATGGTGGAGGGCCGCACGCCCTTTGATCCGCCGCCGCAGGGCGGGCTGGGGTCGGCGGCGTCGAAGCTTTGGCTGCGGGACAGTCCGGCCCGGCCGCTGGACTATGTGTCCCTGGCGGCGCTGGCCGACACCTTCCTGGTTCGGATTCTGCTGGTGCGGGGCGCCTTCGCGCCGGTGGCGACCGTGTCCCTGTCGACCTACTTCCTGGCCGACAGTCAGGCGCTCGCGGCGCAAGGGGATCGGCGGATGCTGGCGGTGGCCGACGCGCGGGCTTTCCGCCATGGGTTCGCTGACCAGTCGGCGGAACTGTGGAGCGATGACGGCGCCTTGCTGGCCGTGTCGCACCAGGTCACTTGGTTCAAGGAATAGACTTGGGGTTCAAGGAATAGGTTCAACGCGCGGAATGCGGGCGGCGGCATAGGGGGGCGAAAGCCGCCGCCCGCCAGAGCTGTCCCGGTCTCCTGGGGCTGTCAGACCGGGGCTCCTGTCCGGGGTCAGAACCGCAAGGGGGCGAGACCCATTTCACGCATGGCGATCTCGTCCTTCAACGCCATCTTGCGTCGCTTCAGCGTCTGGAGACGCAGATGGTCGGGCGCCAGACCGCGGGCCTCCTTGCGGATAGCCTCGTCCAGCGCACGGTGCTTGCGGCGCAGACTGTAGATGACGACGTGGTTCATCGTGCTCCTCCTGTTTCGAGGGCCCGGTGAAGATTTGTGCGAGGTGATCTCGCGTCCGGGCCCTGGTCATGCGGTCCGACATCACGATCTTTCGATCGCCAGAGGGGCCCGGGCCGCGTCCTAGATTTTGGACAAGCGCCGCTGACGCGCAAGAGGGGCGCCCGAAAATTTTTCGCGGAATTTTTCGCGGGGGGAGCCTTGCCGTGCGGCGGCGGGCTTCCGATGTCTTCTGAGCGGGCCGGGCCCCTCTGGCGATCAGGTGATCGCGATGTCGGACCGCATCGGGTGCGCTCGATGCCGGGTCCGGCAGTTCCCCACCCCAGCCCCCAACCGGGCCAGTGTCGGGCGCACCCCTCGAACAGAGGAGTCGTCGATGCACCCCACCCTATGCAACCGCCTGCGCGCTGAGCTGAGCCGCGTGAGCGTCGCCATCGCCGAGGAGCGCGCGGCGGCGGACCCCGACCGCCGTCGTATCCAGGAGCTGAACATGCGCCGCGCCTGGCTGAGCGACGCCCTGTGGAGCGCCGAGATGGCCGCCGTGCGTCAGGCGCCGACCTCGCTGCCCGCCCGCCGCTGGATCGACGAGGCCGAGCGGGAGATGTGACTAGAGCCCTTTCCGATCTGACTGAACCAGTCAGATCGGACAAAAAGGGCGCTAATTCAAAAGTTTAGAGCATTTTTCGACCCGATAACCGTTTCACACTTATCGGAAAATGCTCTAGAGCCAGTCCAGGTCCGCTTCGCCGCGCAGGATCGCTTCGGTCTGCGGCGTGTGCTTGGCCTCGCCGTCCGGATGCAGCACCAGGGGCGGCAGGAGCCGCAGGGGCGCCTTGCCGGTCTTGATGGCGCGCACCAGCACTCGCTTGGCCGGGTCGGCGGCGCGCGGATGGATCGGGCGAATCTGGAATGAGCCGCACTTGGGCGCCAGCAGGGCCAGGAGATCGGCCAGGCGGTCGGCGCGATGGACGATCGTCACGCTGCTGCCCTCGCGCACCGCCTTGGTCAGGAAACCGGTCCAGGCGGCAAGCCCGCCTTCGGCCATCCAGGCCTCAGTCTTGGCCGGGTCCGGGGCGCGCAGGGCGTTCGGGTCATCGAAGAAGGGCGGATTGGCCATCACCGCGTCGAAGGGCGCGAGACCCAGGCGCGAGAAGGGTTGGCCGACATCGGCCTCCCGGATCTCCACGCGGGCTTGCAGGCCGTTCGCCGTGACATTGCGGCGGGCCAGGTCCAGGGCCTGAGGGGCGCGCTCGAGGCCCACGAAGGAGGCCCGGGGGCGGCGGATGGCCGCGGCCAGCAGGGCCGCGCCGGGGCCGCAGCCGGCCTCCAGGACCCGCTGGCCTGGGCCTGCATCACACGCCGCGGCCAGCAGGGCGGCGTCGAGGCCTGCGCGATAGCCCCTTTTCGGCTGGGCCAACACCACGCGGCCGCCCAGGACGCGGTCCTCGCTGACCGCGTCAGCAGGGGGCGGCGGAACCGGTTCGGAGGTGGGGATTTGGCTCATGGGACCCAGGCAGGGGCGGCGTGCGCCTTGTGCTCGCCTTGACCGTGCCTTATCGCGTTCTCATTGTCCTCCGCAAACGGGACTCCCCCAAGGTCCCTCGCTCATGACAGGAGTTTTCGTGGACGCAGCCAGCGCCGCGATCGTCGCCAAGCCCGCCAGCGTGGACGGGCTGCTGGACCTCGCCAGCCGGGATATGGCCGGCGTCGACGCCCTGATCCGCGACCGCATGCAGAGCGAGGTTCCCGTCATCCCGGCTCTGGCCGAGCACCTGATCGGCGGATCGGCGAAGCGCCTGCGGCCCCTTCTGACCATCGCGGCGGCGCGACTGGCCGGCGCCAAGGACGACGCCTGCCTGCGCCTGGCGGCGTCGGTCGAGTTCATCCACACCGCGACCCTGCTGCACGACGACGTGGTCGATTCCTCCGAGCTGCGCCGGGGCAAGGTGGCGGCCCACCTGATCTGGGGCGCGCCGGCCAGTGTCCTGGTGGGGGACTTCCTGTTCGCGCGGTCCTTCGAGCTGATGGTCGAGGCGGGCTCCATGCAAGCCCTCGAGATTCTGGCCCGCGCCAGCCGGGTGATCGCCGAGGGCGAGGTCATGCAGCTGACCCGCAGCCACGACCTGAACCTGCCGCAGGACCTCTATCTGGAGATCATCGGCGCCAAGACCGCCGAGTTGTTCGCCGCCGCCGCCGAGGCGGGCGCGGTCTCGGCCGGCGCGACGCCGGAGCAGCAGAAGAACCTGCGCCGGTTCGGCAAGAACCTGGGCCTGGCCTTCCAGCTGGTGGACGACGCCCTGGATTATTCGGGCGAGGCCGGCACCCTCGGCAAGAACGCTGGCGACGACTTCCGCGAAGGCAAGGCGACCCTGCCGCTGCTGCTGGCCATCGCCCGCACGGGCCCGTCGGAAAAGGCCTTCTGGGACCGCGCCGTCGCGCGCCGCGAACAGGAGGAGGGCGACTTCGAGAAGGCGCGTCGCCTGATCGCCGAGACGGGCGCCGAGACCGCCACCCTGGAGCTCGCGGCCCGCTATGCCGACGACGCCAAGGCCGCCCTGGCCGCCTTCTCCAGCTCCAACAGCTGGCGCCCGGCCATGGAAGAGTTGGCCGACTTCGCCGTCCAGCGGAAAATGTAGATTTTTCAAGGTTCAGGCGATGTGTCTGAACCTGACGCCTTAGCTCTGGCGTCCATCGCCTTGGCTTCGCCATAGGAACCCTCGGTCCCCTCACGCGCTCCATGCAGCCTATGAAGGAGTGCGCGCGTGTTTGGTGGTGAGCGACTTTCCCGGCTTGGCCTGTTCAGCCCTGAATTTCCGGACGCCGAGGCCCTGCACAGAGGATTGGCTCACTGGAACCATCGTCGACTGGCGGTGGCGACGCCCCACGCCGGCTGGCGCGCGGAGATCGCCGAGGAGGCGCGGATGAAGCGGCTGGAGAGCGCCTTCATCGAGGACTTCCGCGCCCTGGTCGCACCCCTGGTCGCCGCTGTTCCGCGCGATGCGGCCGGCTTCATCGCCTGGTTCGAGGCCTTGAAGATGTCGGGACCGGGCCAGTGGGATCCGTTGTTCGCCTGGCTGGAAGGGGAGGCCAGCCTTGAGGACCTGCGATGGTTCCTGACCCAGGAGGCGGCTGGCGAGGCGGGCTTTGACGACCTGGTGGCCATGACCCAGGTGAAGCTGCCGGCCCAGCCGAAGCTGGAACTGGCGCGCAACTACTGGGACGAGATGGGCCGGGGGCGCGCGGCGGGCATGCATGGCCCGATGCTGGAGCGCACCACCGCGACGCTTGGCCTGACGCCCGCCATCGACCGCACCCTGTGGCAGTCCCTGGCCCTGGCCAACACGATGACCGCGTTCGCGACCACCCGACGATATGTCTACCAGTCCATCGGCGCCCTGGGCGTGGTGGAGCTCACAGCGCCCACGCGGGTGGCCTGCGTCGACGCCGGTCTCAAGCGGCTGGGGGTCCCGCCGCAAGCCCGCAAGTACTTCGCCCTGCACGCCACCCTGGACATCGAGCACTCCCGGGCCTGGAACGCCGAGGCGCTGGAGCCTCTGGTCCGCGAGACCCCGGAGTGCGCGCCCTTCCTCGCCGAGGGGGCGATCATGCGCCTGATCTGCGGCGAGCAGTGTTTCGAGACCTATCGCGCGCACCTGTGGGCGCACGTCCATCCGGTGGTCTATGCGGCCGAGTAGCTAGTTGCCGGCGAGGGGGCGCACGTCTTTCAGCAGGGCGGCGAAGGTCAGGCCGGGCTCTTCGATCATCGGCAGGTGCGCCGAGTTCTCGAACCACACCATCTGCTTCTTCGGCGCCTTCAGGCGCTTGAGCCAGGCGTCGGCGATAGGGGCCGGGGTGGTGTAGTCGTGCCGACCCATGAAAAGGATCACCGGGGTGTCGATGCGGTTGACGGTCTTGAGGCTGATGTCCGCCAACTGGGGCCACAGTGCGCCGATGGTGAGGCCGCTGCCGTCGTCCCAGGCCTTGCGGTCGGCCGGGGTGTACTCCGGCGAGATCCGGGGCGCCCGGAAGTAGAAGTCCGCATCCCGGCGATTGGCGGCCAGGGCGCCGTAATAGATCGACCACTTGCGCTCGATGGCGGTCTTCTCGGGCAGCAGGGCGCCCTCGCCGGGATAGGGCTTGATAGCTTCCAGTTCTGCGACGGCCTTGGCGTTGCCGTCCCTCTTGGCCTGCTCGATGGTCCACTCCAGGCCCAGGCGCTCGTTCTCGCGGAAGTCGATCACCTGGCCCATGCCGATATAGGCGTAGAGCAGGTCGGGGCGCTTGGCGGCGACCGACAAGCCCACGACCGAGCCCCAGCTATGGCCCATGACGAAGACCTTCTTCTGGCCGTATCGCTTCTGGAGGTATTCGATCAGCTCGATGGCGTCGTCGCGGTAGCGCTCGGGCTTCAGCGTGGGCGCGATGAGCTTGGGATCGTTGAGCAGGTAGGAGCGCCCGGCGCCGCGCTGGTCCCACTGGACCACGGTGAACACGTCTTCCCAGGGGCGCTGGAAGGACCAGGCGATGGGCATCTCCACCGAACCCGGCCCGCCGTGGATGAAGATCAGGATCGGGTTGTCGCGGTTCGCGCCGCGGACATTGATGACCTGCTTGGCCCCGCCGAGTTCGACCTCCAGGGTCTCCTGCACGCCGTTGGGGGTGACGATCTTCTGGATGTCGGCGACGATCTTGCGGCCGGGATCGTAGGGGTCGGCAGGGGGCGCCGTCTGGGCGGTGGCGGCCGTGGCGGTCAAGGCGAGAACGGCGGCGGCGAGGACGGCGCGGATCATGGCGGGGCTCCTTGTCGGCGCCCTGGGTAGCCTCCCCAGGTGGCGGGGGCAGCTTAATTCGCGGAAAGGTGGGGCGGCCTCAGAAGCCGGTGAACAGGCGGTCCAGGGCGCGCCGAAACTCGTCTTCGTGGGCGGCGAGCGACGCGGTGGGGCGGGGGAGGGGCGCGCGCTCGATGGCGAACAGTTCGGGTATGGCCAGGGTTAGGGGCTCGCCGGCGATCTCCACGGCGATTTCGAACACAGTCAGCAGCCGGGCTGCGTCTCGGACGGCCGGCGCCACACTGACGCTGTCCAACCCATCAAGCAGATGGGATTGAAGCACAACGAGATTGGGCGCGATCTGGGCGCTGGATTTCGATGGGTTGGGAACCGCATCGAACTGGCGCAATCACCACTTCCTGAATTCTTTGCCGATCAGGCCGCGGTCCTGGATTCGACGGTTGTAGTCGGCGATCGCCTCCGTGTTTTCCGCCTTCCAGGCCTCGGCCTCGCGCTCTTTGGCGTTGGCCGCCTGGCTGAGGGCGACCCGCACGGCGCGTTCTGCGATGGCTTCGACCTTCAGGCCCGCCGCCTGGGCCTCGGCCAGCAAATCCGCGTCGATCTTGAGTTCGGCCTTGCCCATGGACGGAGGCTAACGCTGAACCGAACCCTGCGCTAGCGGCGCAGTTCGTGGGACCAGGAGCGGCCTTCGACGGGGGTGAAGCCCTGCGCTTCCCAGAAGGCGGCGGCGCGGGCGTCGCCGGCGTGGACGGTGAGCTGCGAGACCTGGTCCAGGCCCTCTTGGCACAGCGCGCTGGCCAGGGCGCTGGCGACGCCCTGGCGGCGAGCCTGCGGGCTTACATAGAGCCTGCGTAGGCGCTGGGCAGGAACCTCGGTGGTTTCGGGCTCAGCCGTGAGGCCGCCTATGCCCACCAGCTCGCCGCCCAGCAGGGCCCCGAACAGGGCGACAAAAACAGACCGCCCCGCCGCGTGTTCGGCGGCGAGGCGGTCCATGTGGCGATAGCCTTCCGAGGCGGCCGCTTCGCGGAGGGCGGCGAAGCCCTCCGGCAGGTCGTCCTCGATGCGGATCAGCTGCAGCATCAGCCCGGGCTGATCATGTTCTCCGGACGGACGTACTGGTCGAACTCCTCGTTCGTCAGATAGCCGCCGCCGACCGCTTCGTCGCGCAGGGTGGTGCCGTTCTTGTGGGCCGTCTTGGCGATCTTGGCGCAGATGTCGTAGCCGAGCTTGCCGTTCAGGGCGGTGACCAGCATCAGCGAGCGTTCCAGCGCGGCCTTGATGTTGTCCTCGCGGGCCTCGATGCCGACCACGCAGTTGTCGGTGAAGCTGACCGCGGCGTCGGCGATCAGGCGGCAGGACTGCAGGAAGTTATAGGCCATGACGGGGTTGAAGACGTTCAGCTCGAAGTGGCCGCTGGCGCCGGCGAAGGTCATGGTCGCGTTGTTGCCGAACACCTGGGCGCAGACCATGGTCAGGGCTTCGCACTGGGTCGGATTGACCTTGCCCGGCATGATCGACGAGCCGGGCTCGTTTTCCGGCAGGGACAGTTCGCCCAGGCCCGAGCGGGGGCCGGAGCCCAGGAAGCGGATGTCGTTGCCGATCTTGAACAGCGAGCCGGCGACCGTGTTCAGGGCGCCGTGCGCGTAGACCATGGCGTCGTGAGCGGCGAGCGCCTCGAACTTGTTCGGAGCGGTGACGAAGGGCAGGCCAGTGATGGCGGCGATCTTCTCGGCCACCTTCTCGGCGAAGCCGACGGGGGCGTTCAGGCCCGTGCCGACCGCAGTGCCGCCCTGGGCGAGCTCCATCACGCCGACCAGGCTTTCACGGACGCGCTTGAGGCCATTCTCGACCTGCATGGCGTAGCCGGAGAACTCCTGGCCCAGGGTCAGGGGCGTGGCGTCCTGGGTGTGGGTGCGGCCGATCTTGATGATGTGGGCGAAGGCGTCGCGCTTGGCGGCCAGGGCCTTGTAGAGGTGCTCGAGGGCCGGGATCACGTCGTGGGCCACCTGCTCGGCGCAGGCGATGTGCATGGCCGTCGGATAGGTGTCGTTGGACGACTGGCTCATATTGACGTGGTCGTTGGGGTGGACCGGCTTCTTGGAGCCCATCTCGCCGCCCAGCATCTCGATCGCACGGTTCGAGATCACCTCGTTGGCGTTCATGTTGGACTGGGTGCCGGAGCCGGTCTGCCAGACCACCAGCGGGAAGTGGTCGTCGAGCTTGCCGTCGATGACTTCCTGGGCGGCGGCGACGATGGCCTTGCCGATGGTGGGGTCGAGCTTGCCCAGCTCCATATTGGCTTCGGCGGCGGCGCGCTTGACGATGCCCAGGGCGCGGATCACCGGCTTGGGCTGCTTTTCCCAACCGATCTTGAAGTTGCCGAGGCTGCGCTGGGACTGGGCGCCCCAGTAGACGTTCTGGGCGACCTCGATGGGGCCGAAGGTGTCGGATTCGGTGCGCGTCGCGGTCATGTGCCTCAAGCTCCAGCTAATTCGCCGCGACGGTTTAGCGAACCGAGGGCAGACTGCAAGGACGAGACGGACTAAACGGCGGCATGGACGAGGGTTGGACACATCACGCCAAGGTGCGGGCGCGCGAAGGCGACGGCCTGATGGAGATCGTGGTCGATGGCCTGAGCACCCAGGCCAAGGTCTATAAGCCGCTGATCTACGAGTTCTTCCGCAAGGCCTGGCGCGGCTCGCGGCCGGCCTGGGGCGAGTACGCCGTCGAGATCACCATGGAGTATGTGGGCGATCCGCCCTGGATGGACCTCGACAACCTGGCCAAGGCGATCCTGGACGCTATCAAGGGCTACGCCTTCCACGACGACGCCCAGGTGGCGCGGCTCCTGGTGGAGCGCCGAGCCGGCGAACGCGAGCGGATCATGATCGCGATCCGCAGGCTCAGCCCTGCCGAGGATTGGCGGATCAGGCCCGCTTGACGACGGGCTGGAGGGCCTGGGCGATCAAGAGGCCGTAGGCGACGATCACCAGGGTGGCGTAGCGGCCGAGGCTTTCCGGCGGCAGGTGCGGGGCCAGCTTGGCGAAGTTGAGCGCCAGGGCGCAGGCGCCCAGGATGCCGGGGGCGCTGTAGGCCAGGGCGGCCGAGACCCGCCAGCGGCGCGGCAGGTGGCGCAGGCGCGCGGTGAGTTGGAAGAACATGGCGGTGGCCGCGGCCACCAGCACCGCGTTCAGGGCGTAGAACCAGAAAGCCTGTTCAATGACCCCGCGCGCAAAGGCGATGTAGAAGGCGCTCGCCGCGCCCCAGACCAGGGCGCCGACCAGACCAAACCAGATTCCGTCCTGTTTCGACACGGTTTCCCCCTCCGTCCCCAAGATGGAACCACAGCCTTGCGACAGGCGTGCCAGGGAACATGCGTCAGGCGAAAGATGTCTGTGGAGAACCCCCTGCGGCGCGAGGCGCCGTCCAGATACAGCGACGCCCGCGCCTGGGGTCAGGCGCGGGCGCGGCTCGCGTGTTCAGCCGGGGGAGCTGAGACTAGCGGTACTGTTGCAGACGCGTGGTCCGCAGGCCGGCCAGGCCGTGCCGGTCAATCGACTTCTGCCAGGCGAGGAATTCCTCGTTGGTCAGGGAGTAGCGCTCGCACGCTTCGTCCAGGGTCAGCAGACCGCCGCGGACCGCGGCGACCACTTCGGCCTTGCGCCGGATAACCCAACGCCCGGTGTCCTGCGGGGGCAGGTCCCTGAGGGTCAGGGGTGCGCCGGTCGGGCCGATCACATAGGCCTCGCCGCGGCTGTTCGTACGGGTTTGCTGTTGTTGCAACATGGCTTTACGCCTTTCCCACCATCACTGTTGATGGGGAAGATAGTCGGCACAACATAACAGCCGGTGAATCGCAATAGTAAAAAAAGGTCTAATCATTTACTCCCCCGTGTACTAAAGCGATACAGTCAAAGATGTCGTGCCAAGTTAAAGCAGATTAACATCAAGACTTATCTCTTAATGCTGATCAATTCTTCCAGCATCTGGTCGGCGGTGGTGATGATCTTTGAGGACGCCGAGTAGGCTTTCTGGGTCGAGATCAGGCCGGTGAACTCAGCCGACAGGTCCACAGTCGAGGCTTCCAAGGTCGAGGAGGCGATCTGGCCCGCGCCGCCGACCTTGGGCTGCTTCACGGAGAAGTCGCCGGACGGGATGGTCGGACGGTAGGCGTTGCCGCTGACCGGCTGCAGGCCGTCCGGGTTCGGGAAGGTGGCCAGGCCGATCTGGGCGATCTTGCGGATTTCGGAGTTGTCGAAGATCGCCGAGACGATGCCGTTCTCGTCCACGTCCACGCCGACCACGTTACCGACCTGGGCGCCGTCGGGGTTCACCGACTTCACGGTGGAGATCGAGGCGTATTGGGTCAGCTTGGAGAGATCGAGGTCGATAGACGAGGACGCCAGGCCCTTGGCGGCCGCCCAGGCGGGGGCCGCGCCGCCCGCCGAGGAGTCCAGGGTGATGTTCGGCGTGTTGCCCGCGCCGCCGAACAGGGTGGTGTTGGTCTTGTCGAACGTGCCGTCCGAGTTGAAGACCACCTTGCCGGCCGCGATCTGGCCGGAGTTGCCGTTGGCGACCACGTCACTGGCCGGGACGGCGTAGATTTCCGCGTGCCAGGTGTTGGGCGCCGAGGAGTCCTTCAGGAAGGACATGGCGATCTTGTGGGTGTCGCCGACGGAGTCGATGACGTTCATCTCGATGGTGAAGTCGGGCTTGTAGGTGGTGTTGCCCTGCGGGTTGTCGGCATAGCCCGCCATGGAGGTGGTGGCCGCGCCGCCGGCATAGCCGGTGTCGGTCACCGAGCCGGTGATGCCGCGCTGGTCGACGTTGGCGTTGATCACCACGTTCTCGGTGGCGCGCACCGCCGAGCCCAGGTTCTTGACGTTGATGGAGTTCATCTTCGACAGGTCCGACGGGCTGGTGTCGACCGTGCCGTCCGAGGCGATCGGCCAGCCTTGCAGGTAGAGCTTGGCGTCGTTGACCAGGAAGCCGTCGGCGTCGACGCTGAACGAGCCCGAGCGCGTGAACTTGCGGGTGTCGCTGGCGGTCAGGTTGGAGCTTTTGTCGGTGACGACGAAGAACCCATCGCCGGAGATGCCCAGGTCGGTGGTCGAGGAGGCGGTCTGGATCAGGCCCTGCTGGCCGATGTACTGCCGGGTCACCGCCTGCACGCCGCCGGCCGAGTAGCGGCCCTTCACCGCCTGGGCGGTCACGACGTTGGCGAAGTTCACCTGGTTGCGCTTGTAGGCGACCGTGTTGACGTTGGCGATGTTGTCCGAGATGGCGGCCAGGGCCGAGGAGTTCGAGACCAGGCCGGACACGCCGGCGAGCATGGCGCTGTTGATGCTCATGGGTTCGTACCTTCTTTCACTAGTGCGCTCGTCACGCGGTCATGGACTGAGACGGGCCGCGCTCAGGCGGCGTCGTTCGCGGGGGTCTGGGTGGTGTTGTCGTTGGTGGTGGTGTTCGTCGTCGACGCGGTGGTCGTCGTGTCGATCTGCTTGATCGAGGTGACGTTCTCCCACGGGATCTTGGCGCCGTTGACGGTGATCAGGGACTTGCCGCTGGCCTGCTCGACCCCGGTGACCACGCCCTTGACGAAGGTGGTGGCCGCGACGGTTGCGCCGGAGGAGTCCACGGCGGTGATGCGCACAGTGTAGGTCCCGCCGTCGGGCAACTGCTTGCCGGTCAGGTCCTTGCCGTTCCAGGTGAAGCTGTGGTCGCCCGCGCTGGTTCCGTCGGTGTCGGCGTTCGAGGCGTGGACCAGCTTGTTGTTGGAATCGAGCACCTCGATCTTCACGTTCGCGGCCTCACGCGGGAGGGTGTAGCCCCATTCCGCCTGGCCCTTGACGATGCCGGCCTCGGCGCCCGTGGCCTTCACTTCGCGGCCGATCAGCGACACGGCGGTCGAGATGCCGGAGCCGGTGTTGGTGATCAGCTGCTTGAGCAGGTCGTTGGAGTAGATCTGCTGCTCCACCCCGGTCATCTGGGTCAGCTGCTGGGTGAACTGGTTGGAATCCAGCGGCGACAGCGGATCCTGGTTCTTCAGCTGGGTGGTCAGCAGCGTCATGAAGGTGTCGAAGTTGGTCGCCAGCCGCGCCTTGCCGAGCGCGCCGGTGTCCTTGACCGCATTCGTCGTGACGCCTGAGGTTGAATCCACGGCCATGACTTAGATCCTGATGTCCACGCCCGTGGCCGGGCGGCTGCGATAGGCGAGAGCGCTGGTCAGCGCCGCAGAGGCGCTGTCGTCGGCGGTGTCCAGGGCGGCCTGGAAGGCGCGGCCTCTGGCCTGACCGCCATTGGCGCTCGCCGACTGGTCAGGCTGGCCCTGGCTCGCCTGGCGCTGGTCGTTGGCGACGTCGAACTGGAGGCCGCCGGAGATATCGAACCCGGCCTGTTCCAGGGACTTCTGCAGTTCATCGGCCCGGCCACGCAGCTCGGCGGCGGCCTGGGGGTTCTCGAAAGACATGGTGGCGGTCATCCGCCCGTGGGCGCCGATCTCGATACGCACATCCACCCGGCCGAGGTTGGCTGGGTTCAGCTCCACGTCGAACCGGGTCGATCGGCCCTCGAGCTTCTTGACGATCTGGGCGGCGAGGGCGGCGACCGTCTCCGGCGAGCCGCGGACCGGCGTGGCGGCCGCGCTGCTGGCGTGGGTCTGTTCGGCCTGGGCCGCCGCGGC
>NZ_JBHTLQ010000066.1:0-15372 GCF_042679085.1 Phenylobacterium conjunctum
GCCGCCGTGCGGCTCACCCTGACGGCGGGATCCGGTGGGCGGGGCCTCGACCGGCCCCTGGCGCCCGCGCTGCGCCTGTTCGCCACCGCGGCGGCGTCGCCCAAGCCGACCACCCCGGCCCGGCTGGTTCTGTCCCAGGTGCGCCGCAATGACGGGTCCCCGGCC
Organism: Phenylobacterium conjunctum; assembly: GCF_042679085.1. Taxonomy (NCBI): domain Bacteria; kingdom Pseudomonadati; phylum Pseudomonadota; class Alphaproteobacteria; order Caulobacterales; family Caulobacteraceae; genus Phenylobacterium; species Phenylobacterium conjunctum. The sequence continues at coordinate 166 of NZ_JBHTLQ010000066.1, forward strand.
TCGCGGCTGAAGAGCCTGGCCTATCTCGACAATGTGCTGGCGCGGCGCGAGGCGCTGGCGGCCGGCGCCGACGAGGCGGTGATGTTGAACACCCGCGGCGAACTCGCCTGCTGCGGGGCCGCCAACCTGTACTGGATCTCCGAGGGTCGGCTCTGGACGCCGGCCCTGGACTGCGGGGTGCTGGCCGGGATCGTGCGGGGCGTGCTGATGGCCGGGGCGCAGGCCGCGGGGATCGAGGTGGCGGTGGCGCGCACCGGCCCCGAGGCCCTGGCCCGCGCTGAGGCGATCCTGATCAGCAACAGCCTGATCGGCGTCCGCCAGGTGTCCAGCTTCGGGGAGCGGACGCTTGCGCCCCACGCCCTGGCCGAACGTCTCGCCGACCTGATCTAGCTGGTGAAGCTGATCTCGGTGGTCTTGCGGGGCCGCAGGTAGAACTTCTGATTAAAGGTGATCGGCGTCGGCAGCATCTTCTGCACCGGCGAGGTGTAGACGTAGGTGCTCTCGGCGATGATCAGGGTGTCGCCCGTCGACAACAGGCCGGTCGGCACCGTCACCGTCCCGGACAGGGCCGACATGGAGCCCGAGGTCTTGCTCCAGACCACGGTGGTGCTGGAGGCGCCGGCCTTCACGCTGGTGACCCGCATGCCCAGGGTGGTGGTGGCGAAGGGGGTCATGATGGTCTTGCCGACGTTGAAGACGTCGGTCATCTCGGTGGTGGACACCTGGGTGTCCTGGGCCACGAGGTCGCCGATCGTGAAGGCGACGTGGCTGGCCCGCCGGTCGCACATCATGCCGATCGTGGTCTCGGACAGCCCGTAATAGAGCGCGATCATCAGCGGCGCGACGAAGGCGAACTCGACGGCGGCGGACCCGCGGCGGTCCCGCGCCCAGCGGCGAAGCGGCGTCAGCATGCGGCTCCCGTGGCGTTGGCGGTGGAGTAGGGCTCGTTGCGGAAGCTGGCCGCGGCGTTGATCAGCCGCTTGCCGCTGCCGGATCCCATGTTCACCAGCGCCGCGTTCAGCAGCGGGGTGAAGATGGTCCATTGGTAGTAGGTGCGCACCAGCACGATGTCGCCGGCGACGCCCGTGGCGAAGCAGGTGTTGGCGGGGTTGAAGGTCGACGCGTCCCGCGCGCCGGTGTTCGACTGGTTCGTGAAGTTGGTGAAGGTCTGGACGTCCACCGTCAGGTTGGCCGAGCAGCTACTCTGCAGCCAGGTCATGTAGTTGCAGACCTGGGTCTTGAAATCGTTCTTGGTCACCGCCCCGCCGGTCTGGAACTGGCCGGTGCGGATCTTGCGGGCCGCGGCGTCAGTGGCGTTCTGCAGGGTGATCGAGACCATGAACACCAGGCCCAGTTCGATGATCCCGAAGAACAGGACCAGGAAGGGGGTCCCGATGATCGCGAACTCAAGGGCGGTCGCGCCGCGGGTGGCGCGGGCGAATTTCCTGAGGTGGTCAATCAGTCGGCGGCGCATTTGGCCCATGGCTCCTTCGGATCGTCGGAGCATAGGCCTGTCTGGCTAATCGGAAGTTTAAGTCTACTGCGGACGGTCGCCGCCGCCGCCGCCCGCGGAGGACGCGGCGCCAGCGGCTTCCTTGGCGCGCGCCGCATAGCCGCTGTAGCCCGCCTGGTAGCGGTTGAAGTCCAGGTCGGTCTCGCCCGGCATCGGGGTGCGCTCGCAGCGGGTGGCGCAGGCGTAGTTCTCGACCCGCGAGACACCCTGGCCGGCGGGGCCGCGATAGATGGCCACCCGATCCGACTCCACACCGGCGACCGCGACCTGGCGATCCATCAGCACTCGCCCACGGGCGTCGGTGACCAGCAGGTTGGTGGCGCCATAGGCCCGGCCCAGCAGTAGGGCGGTGCGCGAGTCCAGCACGGTGACGTCGGCGACGGCCGGATTGCCGATGACCACGTTCTGGGCGCCCGGCGGCAGGACAATCCGTAGGCTCTGGTCGATCGGCACGGTCAGGGACGCGGCCTGGGCCGCGGCGGCGAGACCCATGGCGACCAGGGTGGCGGCGGCGAGGAGCGGCAGGCGACGGCGCATGGCGGGCATCCGGAGGGGACAGGTTGGACCCGGAGGCTCGGTCCGAATGGTCAACAAAGGCTGAACTTTCCGCGACTCACGCGCGCGCGAGAATCATTATGTGAAAGGGGCGTTTTTGGGCCTGATCAGGCTCCATGGTTAATCAAAGATAATAGTAAACCAAAGTAAACCATAGAAAAATCGAATCGAATACTTCTCAGTTTACTCGCGATTAAGCGCGGTCGGCGAAAGTCACCCTGCGAATTCGGGGTGAGCAAGCCACTGGCTGATTGCCTCAAACGTTTGCTCACCAACCAAGGAGACCAAGTCATGTCGAAGTTTGTCACCCGCTTCCTGAAGGACGAATCCGGCGCCACGGCCATCGAGTATGGCCTGATCGCCGCCCTGATCGCGGTGGTGCTGATCACCGCCATGCAGACGCTGTCGACCAAGATCAGCGGCACCTTCACGAAGATCGGTAACGCGATGCCGCAATAAGCGGCGCGAAAACCCGAACCTCTCGCGGGGGCCGCGGCGCGAAAGCGCCGCGGCCCTTTCGCTGTCTGAAATGTCCCGTTTTCCAACGACTTGCGTGCTTAATGCAGCAGTAACTCGAGATTAATTCGAGTAAACCATAAGAAAATGCAGATTTAGATTTGCTGTTTACTTGGCATTAGGCAGGTGCGCGGCATTGTGACGCTGCGAATTCGGGGCGAGCGGACTGCTCGAACCCTCAAACCCAAGGAGATCGAGTTATGACCAAGTTTGCCGCCCGCTTCCTGAAGGACGAATCCGGCGCCACGGCCATCGAGTATGGCCTGATCGCCGCCCTGATCGCGGTGGTTCTGATCACCGCCATGAGCACGCTGTCGACCAAGATCAGCGGCACCTTCACCAAGATCGGGAACGCGATGCCGCAATAAGCGGCGACCGTTCCAGCCGATCGCAGGGGCCGCAGCGGAAACGCTGCGGCCCTTTCGCTGTCTGGGCCCTCCCAAAGGCGCGACGCGCGGCGCGCCTCAACGCTCCGTTCACCTAGACGGGGCATGGTCCGCCCGACGCTACTTCACGGGTCCGCACATGACGCAGTTTCTCCAGGCCGCCCTGCTGCTCATCTTTCCCGCCCTGGTGATCGTCGCCGCCCTGCGCGACGTGACCAGCTACACCATCCCCAACTGGATCTCGCTGGTCCTGATCGCGGCCTTTGGGCCCGCGGCCCTGGCCTGCGGCCTCGCCCCGTCGGCGATCGGCCTGCAGCTGGGAATCGGCCTCGCGGCCCTGGTGGCCGGCATGGTCATGTTCGCCCTGGGCTGGATCGGCGGGGGCGACGCCAAGCTGTTCGCCGCCGCGGGCCTGTGGCTCGGTTTCCCGGCGGTGGTCACCTTCCTGATGGTCACGGCGGTGACCGGCGGCGCCCTGGCCGTCGGCCTGCTCGGCCTGCGGTCTCTGTGGCTGCGGCCCTATGTCCAGAACGGCCCGGCCTGGTTCGGCCGCCTGGCCACCCCCGGCGAGAACGTGCCCTATGGCTTCGCCATCGCGGCCGGCGCCCTGGCGGCGTTTCCGCAATCGGCGCTGATGATCGGGGCCGGGCTCGGCTGATCCATTCCTTTAGCCCGCGTTAACCATGCGGGCCGCAAAAGGCTGACAACCGGCAAAAGGCCGGATCACCGAATCGCGCGCGCCTGCGGAGTTGCGGGAGCGTCGAAGCCGTCCGCTTCCGTCGCGGGCATCTTTGAGTCTTGGTTCATGGGCGCCGTCCGTATCGCCATCATCGCCACCGCCGCGCTCGCCGCCATCGTGCTGGCGTTCGTGGTCCGTGGCATGGTCGCGCCCAAGCGCCCCGAGGCTCCGGCGCCCGCCGCAGCCGCCGCTCCGCCGCCCCGCCCCATGGCCCAGGTCCTTGTCGCCAAGCGCGACCTGCCGGTCGGCGCCCGCCTGGCCGCCCTGGACATGACCTGGCAGGCCTGGCCGGTGGATGCGCTCAATCCGAATTTCATCACCGACGGCGCCGCCGCCGCGCCGGTGGATCCGGGCGCCAAGCAGGTCGCCCAGGACACCGCCCGCGCCGCCAAGGACGCGGTGATGGCCTCTGGCCCGATGGCCGCCTTCGACGGCGCCATCGTCAAGGAGGCCTTCCTGCAGGGCGAGCCCATCGTCGCGCGCAAGGTCGTCCGCGGCGGCCAGAGCGGCTACATGGCCGTGGTGCTGCTGCCCGGCATGCGGGCCATGTCCGTGCCGATCAGCGCCGAGACTGCGGCCGGCGGCTTCATCCTGCCGGGGGACCGGGTCGACGTCCTGCAATCGCGCCCGATGATGGACAGCAAGACCTTCACCACCCAGACCCTGATGCGCAATCTGCGGGTCCTGGCCATCGACCAGAAGACCCAGCCCGATAAGGACGCCCAGTCCATCGTCGGCGCGGTGGCGGTGCTCGAGGTTCCCGCGGCCGACGCTGAGATCCTGGCCAAGGGCAAGGCCCAGGGCGAGATGATCCTGTCCCTGCGCTCCTACGCCGACCTCGGCGGCGCGGCGAGCCGCGGGGTGGCGGCCCAGCGCGCCCAGGTGGGCCTGCGCGTCATTCGGGCCGGCCAGACCTCGGAGGTCGTGACCCCATGAACCTGCGCAGGCTAGCCCTTCTCGCCGCGATGCTCGGCGCCGTCCTCGCCCCCGGCCTGGCCAGGGCCCAGGACGCATCGACCGTGCGTGTCGATCTCTCGGCCCAAGGCGGGGCGTCCCAGACCCTGACCCTGCCGGTCGGCAAGTCGGCGATTGTCGAACTGCCGGTCGATGTGCGCGACATCCTGGTCACCAACCCCACCGTGGCGGACGCTCTTCTGCGGTCGCCGCGGCGGATCTTCGTGCTGGGCGCCAAGGCCGGGACCACGGACGCGGTGTTTTTCGACATGTCAGGGCGCCGGCTCCTGTCCCTGGCCATCCGGGTGGACCAGGACCCCAGCGCGGTGGCCCAGACCATCAACCGCATCCTGCCGGGGTCCTCGGTGCGGGTGGACGCGATCAATTCCAGCCTGATCCTCTCGGGCCAGGTGGCCAGCCTGGCCGACGCCGACAAGGCGGTGCAGATCGCCAAGGCCAGCGTCGAGAAGCCCGACAGCCAGGTGCTCAACATGCTGAGCATCGCCGGCAAGGACCAGGTGATGCTGAAGGTGCGCATCGTCGAGATGCAGCGCAACGTCATCAAGCAACTGGGCTTCAACCTCAGCGCCGTCCTTGGGCAGGTGGGCGAGACCCAGTACACCCTCGGCGTCTCCCCGACCTTCTCGGTCAACGGCTCGCTGCTGGGCGGGATCAGCACGGGCTACAAGGCTGACACCACCAAGCAGCCGATCTTGCAGATGCCCTGCACCGGTTCGGGCTGGTCCAGCGGCGCGCTCTGCCCGGTGGTGGCCCGCAACTCTTCCGTGGCTTCGAACTATGACGCGGCCACCGTCACCAACACCGCCGGCTCGGCCGGGCTGAACTCGGCGGAATCCACGCTGAAGGCCTTCGAGCGCGTGGGTCTGGTGCGCACCCTGGCCGAGCCGAACCTGACCGCGGTCTCCGGTGAGTCGGCCAAGTTCCTGGCCGGCGGCGAATACCCGATCCCGGTCTCGCAGGACGAGAAGGGGACCATCACCGTCCAGTTCAAGCCCTTCGGCGTTGGCCTCGGCTTCACCCCGGTCGTGCTGTCCGGCGGGCGAATCTCCCTGAAGATCTCGACCGAGGTCTCCGAGCTGACCACCACCGGGGCCTTCTCCCTGAACAGTTCGTCGACCTCGACCAGCCTGACCATCCCGGCGCTGAACGTGCGGCGGGCGGAGACCAGCGTGGAGCTGCCCTCGGGCGGGGCGATGATGATCGCCGGCCTCCTGAAGGAAGACACCAAGCAGGCCCTGGACAGCCTGCCGGGCATGACCACCCTGCCGGTGCTGGGCAGTCTGTTCCGGTCCCGCGACTATCTGAGCGGCGAGACCGAGTTGGTGATCATCGTCACCCCCTACCTGGTCCAGCCCACGAGCCCGGACAAGCTCCAGACCCCCGTGGACGGCCTGCGCATCGCCAACGACGCCCAGACCATCCTGCTCGGCCAGTTGACCAAGGCCTACAAGGCCAAGCCGCAACCCCAGTCGGGCCGCGCCTACCAGGGCCCCATCGGCTACGTGATCGAATGACCCGCCGCTTCCCGCTTTCCGCCCTGATCCTCCTCGCCGGCCTGTCCGCCTGCGCGACCCCGGTTCCCGACCGGGTGGTCGAGGCGCGTACGCCCACTGAACACTACAAGGCCACGGCCGAGGCCCGCCCGGAGGAAATCCGGCTGGCGGTCCACGCCCAGGGGCTGTCCACCACCCAGGCCACGGCCCTGGCCCAGTTCGCCGCCACGTGGGCGAACGCCGAGGGCGGCCAGATCACCCTGTGGTCCCCGGTGGGCGGACCCGACGCCCAGGCCGCCTTCCGCACCGGCGAGGGCGCGCGCACCTTCCTGATCGCCCAAGGGGTTCCCGCCGACCGTATCGCCATCCAGGGCTATGACGCCCAGGGCGACGTCCAGGCGTCCCTGCGGGTCGGCTACATGCGCTACGAGGCGGTGGTCCCCAAGTGCGGCCAGGCCTGGCAGAACATCTCCCATTCGCGAAGCAACGACGTGCAGCAGAACTTCGGGTGCGCGGTGACCGCCAATCTAGCGGCCCAGATCGCCAACCCGGCTGACCTGGTGCGGCCGCGCGAGATGGGTCCGGCGGACGCCTCCCGGCGCCTCACCGTGCTGGAAAAGTACCGCAAGGGCGAGGTTGTCTCCTCGGCCAAGGACGCCCAGGCCCAGGGCGTCATCTCGAACGCGATCAAGTAGGGGCCCGCCGCATGAAGCCCCAACATGGCGCCGACCCCTTCGACATGCAGTTCGACGCGGACGACGAGTTCGCGCCGCAGCCTGACGAGGCCTGGCGCACCGCCGCCAACCTGACCTCGGGCCGCAGCCCCGATCCCTTCGCCGACTTCCCGCCGGCCCAGGAGTTTGACGCCGGCCGCGCCCGCGACGCCGATTGGGGGGATATCCCCTCGGCCGCGTCCCTGCGCGACCTGGACGGGGACCCCCTGGCCGACGACCTGCACCAGCCGCCGCGCTACGAGCCGATCTCCAATCCGGTGCACGACATGATCGCCGACGCCGAGGCGGCGTTCGGCGAGGCGACCCTGCCGCGGATCACCATCCACGTCTTCTGCGCCTTGCCGGAGACCGCGGACCTGGCGGAGCGGGCGGCCGCTGACCGGCGCATGGAGCGGGCGGCTGTCGTGGTCCGCATGGGCGGCCTGGCGGCGGCCTGCGAGATCTATCAGAACCAGCCGACGCCTTCCCTGGTCATGGTCGAGAGCATCGACCCCGCGCCACAACTGATCGCCCAGCTCGACAAGCTGGCCGAGGTCTGTGACCCCGGCACCAAGGTGGTGGTGGTGGGTGCGGCCAACGACATCGCCCTCTATCGCGAGCTGATGCGCCGGGGCGTTTCGGAATACCTGGTGCCGCCGCTGACGCCGCTGGCCATGGTGCGCACGGTCACCAGCCTCTACGCCGATCCCAGCGCCCCCTTCGTCGGCCGCCAGATCGCCTTCTGCGGCGCCAAGGGCGGGGTCGGGGCTTCGACCATCGCGCACAACGTCGCTCACTCGATCACCGAGCGGCTGCAGACCGGCGCCGTGCTGGTGGACCTTGACCTGGCCTTCGGCACCGCCGGCCTGGACTTCAACCAGGACCCGCTGCAGGGCGTCGCCGACGCGCTCAGCCAGCCGGATCGCCTGGACCAGGTGCTGATGGACCGGATGATGGCCCGCTGCTCCGAGCGGCTGTCCCTGTTCGCCGCCCCGGCGACCCTGGACCAGGACTACGAGATCGGCGCCGAGGCCTATGAAGAGGTCACCCAGAAGATCCGCTCCGCGGCGCCCTTCGTGGTGCTCGACCTGCCGCACCTGTGGAGCGCTTGGACCCGCAAGATCCTGCTGTCGTCCGACGACCTGGTGATCGTCGCGACGCCGGACCTGGCCTCGCTGCGCAACGCCAAGAACATGGTGGACCTGGTCCGCCGCGCCCGGCCCAATGACGCGCCGCCGCGCCTGGTGCTGAACCAGGTGGGCGTGCCTGGCCGCCCGGAGATCCCGGTGAAGGACTTCGGCGAGGCCCTGGGTCTGACGCCGTCGCTCAGCCTGCCCTGGGATCCCAAGCTGTTCGGCCAGGCGGCCAACAACGGCCAGATGCTGTCCGAAGTGAACGCCAAGTCCCGGGCCACCGAGGGGCTGAACTTCCTGGCCCAGCAAATCGCCCGCCGCGATCCGCCGCCGCAGCAGAAGTCCTCCCTGTTCGCCGGCCTGTTCAAGCGCAAGTAGATGTTCGGCAAGCGTCCTTCAGACACCGCCCAGCCGCAGGCCCGCCCGGCCCCGCCGCCGCCCGCGGCCGAAGGCGCGGTGATCGCCACCCGGCCCCAGCGCATGGAGCCGGCCGAGGCCGCCGCGGCCCAGGCCAAGATCGCCCAGCCGGGCGCCGCGCCTAAGCCGACGGCGGGCTTCGAGCAGCTGCGCGCCGCTCAAGGCCCTGCGCCCTCGGCCCAGGTGGTGCGCGAGCAGTCCGACTACTACCACGCCACCAAGACCACGATCTTCAACGCCCTGATCAACACGATCGACCTGGCCCAGCTCGCCCAGCTGGACACCAAGCAGGCGGCCGAGGAGATCCGCGACATCGTCGCCGAGCTGGTGGCGATCAAGAACGTCTCGATGTCGGTGGTCGAGCAGGACATGCTCGTCCAGGACATCATCAACGATGTCCTGGGCTATGGCCCGCTGGAGCCGCTGCTGGCCCGTGACGACATCGCTGACGTGATGGTCAACGGCGCCAACCGGGTGTTCATCGAAGTCGGCGGCAAGGTCCAGCTGACCAATGTCCGTTTCCGCGACAACACCCAGCTGATGAACATCTGCCAGCGGATCGTCAGCCAGGTCGGCCGCCGGGTCGATGAAAGCTCGCCGATCTGCGACGCGCGCCTGCCCGATGGCAGCCGGGTCAACGTCATCGCTCCGCCCTTGGCTCTGGATGGTCCGACCCTGACCATCCGGAAGTTCAAGAAGGACAAGCTGACCATGAAGAACCTGGTGGACTATAAGTCCATCAGCGCGGAGGGCGCGCGGGTCCTGGGCGTCATCGGCGCCTGCCGCTGCAACGTGATCATCTCCGGCGGTACGGGCTCGGGGAAGACCACCCTGCTCAACACCCTGACCGCCTTCATCGACCCGACCGAGCGGGTCATCACCTGTGAAGACGCCGCCGAACTGCAGCTGCAGCAGCCGCATGTGGTGCGCCTGGAAACCCGGCCGCCGAACCTGGAGGGCCAGGGCCAGATCACCATGCGTGACCTGGTCAAGAACTGCCTGCGGATGCGTCCCGAACGCATCATCGTCGGCGAAGTCCGCGGCCCGGAAGCCTTCGACCTGTTGCAGGCCATGAACACCGGCCACGACGGCTCCATGGGCACCTTGCACGCCAACAGCCCGCGCGAGGCCATCAGCCGGGTGGAGTCGATGATCACCATGGGCGGCTATGGCCTGCCCTCGCGCACCATCCGCGAGATGATCGTGGGGTCGGTGGACGTGATCGTCCAGGCCGCCCGCCTGCGCGACGGCTCGCGCCGGATCACCCACATCACCGAGGTAGTGGGTCTGGAAGGCGACGTGATCATCACCCAGGACCTGTTCGTCTACGAGATCACCGGCGAGGACGCCGACGGCAACGTGGTGGGCAAGCACCGCTCGACCGGCATCGCCCGGCCCCGCTTCTGGGACCGCGCCCGCTACTACGGCCTGGAACGCGAACTGGCTGAAGCCCTGGATTCGGCGGAGTAGGGCGGTGGGCCTCACTCTGATCACTGTGCTGTCGGCCCTTCTGGGCTTCCTGCTGGTGCTGAGTCTCGGCCTGGCCCTGACCAACGGCGGCTCGACCCAGTCCCGCGCCCTGAAGCGCGCTCAGACCATTGTCGGCGTCGACCGCGACGCCGGCCGGCGCAAGCCGGCGATCAGCGCCCAGGACCAGCGTCGCCGTCAGATCCTCAAGACCCTGCGCGAAGAGGACAAGAAGCAGAAGAAGGCCACCCTGACCATCGGGGCCAAGATGCAGCAGGCCGGCCTGGAGGAGAACCTGCGGGCCTTCTGGATCGCCAGCGGCGTCACCGGGGCGGTGGTGTTCGTGGCCGCCATTCTGTTGCGCCAGTCGCCGCTGATCGCGCTTGGCCTGGGCTTCGGCGCCGGCTGCGGCCTGCCGCGCTGGGTGCTGAACTTCCTGGCCAACAAGCGGACCAAGGCCTTCACCGAGGGCTTTCCCGACGCCATGGACATCATCGTGCGCGGCATCAAGTCGGGCCTGCCGGTCAATGACAGCCTGCGCGTCATCGGCGCCGAGACCGCCGAGCCCCTGGCGGGCGAGTTCCGTCGGCTGACCGAGAGCCTGGGCATGGGGGCGGACCTCGACAACGCCCTGGACAAGATGTTCGAGCGCATGCCGACCCCGGAAGTGCGCTTCTTCGCCATCGTGCTGGCCATCCAGCAGAAGACCGGCGGGAACCTGGCCGAGGCCCTGGGCAACTTGTCCACCGTGATCCGCTCGCGCAAGCTGATGCGGGAAAAGGCCAAGGCCCTGTCGGGCGAAGCTGTCGCCTCGGCCTTCATCATCGGCTCGCTGCCGCCGGGCGTGGTCGTCCTGATCAGCATGATCGCGCCGGACTATATGGCGCCGCTGTTCACCGACCCCCGCGGGCACATGCTGTTGGGCGTCGCCGGAACCCTGATGAGCGTCGGGATCCTGGTGATGCGCAAGATGATCAATTTCAAGATGTAAGGGGGCCTGACCGTGTCGCTCACCGCCCTCTTCGCCCCGGAAAACCTGCTGACGATCTTCGTGGCGGTGGTGGTGTTCGCCACCCTGCTCAGCATCATCAATCCGATGATGGCCCGCTCCAGCCTGGAGAACCGGCTGAAGTCGGTGTCGACGAGGCGCGAGGAGCTGCGCCGCAAGTCGCGCGAGGCCCTGGCGTCCCAGGGCCGGGCCGGGAGCAGCACCCTGCGCCACCGCGACGAGAGCCTCTACAAGAAGGTGGTGGACCGGCTGGACCTGAGCCGGTTGCTGGAAGATCCCAAGGTGGCGGAAAAGCTGGCCCAGGCCGGCTTCCGCGGCCCGCGGCCGGTCTCGACCTTCTACTTCTTCCGCTTCGTCCTGCCCTTCGCCTTCGCAGCCTTCATCGCCTTCTACCTGTTCGTGGTGAAGGACTTTGGCCTGGCGCCCCAGCAGCGGGCGCTGTTCTCCATCGCCGGCCTGACGCTCGGCTACTACGCGCCTAACATCTATCTCTCGAACGTCATCCAGAAGCGCCGGGAATCCATTGTCGGCGCTTTTCCGGACGCCCTGGACCTGCTGCTGATCTGTGTGGAAAGCGGCATGTCCATTGAGGCCGCCATCCAGAAGGTGAGCCAGGAAATCGGCGGGGCCTCCATCGAGCTGGCCGAGGAGCTGACCCTGCTCACCGCCGAGCTGTCCTATCTGCCGGAACGCCGCCAGGCCTATGAGGGCCTGGCCAAGCGGACCAACTATCCCGGCATCAAGTCGGTGATGACCGCCATGATCCAGGCCGAGCGCTACGGCACGCCCCTGGGCGCGGCCCTGCGGGTGATGGCCAAGGAAAACCGCGAAATGCGGATGGCGGCGGCGGAGAAGAAGGCCGCCCAGCTGCCGGCCAAGCTGACCGTGCCGATGATCGTGTTCTTCCTGCCCGTCCTGTTCATCGTGATCCTCGGCCCCGCGGTGATGAAGGGCATGGACATGATGAAGCACTGAGTTTCAGGCTTTGGGCGTCGCGCCCGAGGTGTCGGCGCGCCTTACTGGGCGGACTTCAACGAGTCCCAGGACCGGCCGGTGGCCCCGCCGGCGGCGGCGCGCAGCCAGGCCATGTTGTTCTCCACCGTCTCCGGCGGCAGGTCCTGGCGGGCCAGCTTCTCGGCCTCGGCGAAGCGCCCCTGCAGGCCCAGGATCAGGGCCAGGTTCTGGCGGGCGGCCATGGGGGCGTCGGGACGGGCGGCGGCGGCGCGCAGCAGGGTCTCGGCCTCGGCCGTCTCGCCGTGGTTCGCATAGAACAGGGCCAGGTTGGTCTGCGCCGACGGGTTGTCCGGCGCCAGGGCCAGGGCCTGGCGGTGGGCGGCCAGGGCCTCGTCGTCGCGCCCGGCCTGCTCGTAGGCCACGCCCAGCAGGGAAGCCGGACGCCAGTCGCCGGGGGCCAGGGTCTGGGCCTGACGGGCGGGCGCGATGGCGTAGAAGCCCTGGCCCTTGCCGATCTGGGCGCGGGCCAGCTCCAGCAGGGCCTCCACGTCATTGGGCCGGGCCAGCTGGACGCGCTGGGCCGAGGCGATGGCCTCGTCATAGCGGCCGAGCCCCCTCAACGCCTGGGACAGGGCCAGCCCCGCCTCGGCGTCCATGGGATCGGTGTCGACTTCGCGGGCCCAGAAGGCCGCGCGGGCCAGGGGATCCAGACGCTGGGCCATGGCCCGATCAGCGGGGCTCGCCTTGCGCGGCGCCTCGGCCGCGGCCGCCGCCACGGGCGGCTTCGCGGCGGGCTTGGCCAGGGCCGGGGCGGCCAGGACCAGGACGGGGACGAGGGCGGTTGCGGCGAGCGCCGACATGCGACACATGAACGTCACGGGCTCCGAAGGACGCCGCCATCCTCGCCCCGCCGCTTAAAGGAAGCGTTAAGCATAAATTGGAGGGCGAACGCCCATGTCCGAAGTCATCCTCGCCCAGCCGTCCGACCGTCCGGTCGTGCCGATCCTGCCCCTGACCGAGGCCGAGCTCGCGGGCTATCTGGAGACCGCTCCGGCCTTCGTCCAGGGCTTTGCGGCCCTCTCCGAGTTCAAGGCCAAGGCCGGCCAGGTGCTGGCGGTTCCGGGCGAGGACGGGGCCCTGGCCCAGGTGCTGTTCGGCCTGGGCGCCGGGGTCGAGGCGCCGGTGTTCCGGGCCCTGCCGGCCAAGCTGCCGGCTGGCGACTACCGCCTGGCCAGCCTGCCGGACGGGGTGAGCGCCGACGAGGCCGCCCTGGCCTTCGCGCTCGGGAGCTATCGTTTCGACCGCTACAAGCCCAAGGGCGGGACCAAGGTCCGGCTGGTGGCCGAGGGCGTCGACGTGGCCGAGGTGGCTAATGTCGCCCACGCCTGCGCCTTGGCCCGTGACATGGTCAACACCCCGGCCAACGACATGGGGCCGCTGCAGATCGAGACCATCGCCCGCGAGATCGCCGAACAGCACGGCGCCCGCATCACGGTGATCGTCGGCGAGGGCCTGCTGGAGGCCAACTATCCGGCGGTGCATGCGGTCGGCCGGGCGGCCGTGCTCGAGCGCGCGCCGCGGATGATCGAGATCAGCTGGGGCGAGGCGGGCAAGCCGCTGGTCGCCATCGTCGGCAAGGGGGTGGTGTTCGACACCGGCGGCCTGGACATCAAGCCGTCCTCCGGCATGCGGCTGATGAAGAAGGACATGGGCGGCGCCGCCCACGCCCTGGCGCTCGGCCGGATGATCATGGCCGCTAAGCTGCCGGTGCGGCTCAGCGTCCTGGTCCCGGTGGTGGAGAACGCCATCAGCGGCGACGCCATGCGCCCTGGCGACGTGCTGGCCTCGCGCCAGGGCCTGTCCATCGAGGTGGGCAACACCGACGCCGAGGGCCGGCTGATCCTGGCCGACGCCCTGACCCGCGCCGCCGAGCTGGAGCCGGCGCTGACCCTGGACATGGCGACCCTGACCGGCGCGGCGCGCGTGGCCCTTGGCCCGCAGCTGCCGCCCTTCTTCACCGATGACGAGGACCTGGCCCGCGAGATCGAGGCCGCGGCCCAGGCGGCGCACGATCCCGTTTGGCGGCTGCCGCTCTGGAAGGGCTATGTGGATGCGCTGGACAGCGACATCGCCGACATCAAGAACGACCCGGACGGCTGGGCCCAGGCCGGCGCCATGACCGCGGGCCTGTTCCTGCAGCGCTTCGCCCCGCCCGGTCCCTGGGCGCACTTCGACATCTTCGCCTGGAACCCGCGCGGGCGGCCTGGCTGGCCCTCGGGCGGTGAGGCCCAGGCGATCCGCGGCCTCTACCGCATGATCCGGACCCGCTTCGCGTGAGCCGCGATCCGCGCCTGACCCTGGCTCGCCCCGACCTGGCCAGCCGCAGTCTCGAGGGGCTTGTGGCCGCGGGGGCCTATGCCGATCCCAAGCCCATGCGGCTCGCCCGCGCCGGGGCGGGAATCCATGTGCGCCCCGACCTGGCCTCCGAGCGGCAGGACCACCTGCTGTTCGGCGAGGTGTTCGATGTGCTGGAGGTCAAGGACGGCTTCGCCTGGGGCCAGGCCCGCCGCGACGGCTATGTGGGCTTTGTCGAGGCCGACGCCCTGGACGCCGATGTCCGCCTGCCGACCCACCGGGTCGCCGCGATCCGGACCTACGCCTTCGCCGAACCCAGCATCAAGACGCAAGCCTCCGAACCCTATTCCCTCAACAGCCTCGTCACCGTCGAGGCCCGCGAGGGTCGGTTCGCCAAGCTGGCCGGGTCTGGCTGGGTGGTGGAGGCGCACCTGACGCCGGTGGGCGTCTTCGAGACTGACCCGGCTGCGGTGGCGGAACGGTTCCTGGGCGCGCCCTATCTGTGGGGCGGTCGCGAGAGCCTGGGCCTGGACTGTTCGGCGCTGGTGCAACAGGCGCTGATGGCCTGCGGTCGGGGCTGTTCGCGCGACACCGACCTGCAGCAGGCCCTGGGCGAAGCCGTCGATCCCGCCGACCTGGCGCGCGGCGACCTGGTGTTCTGGAAGGGCCACGTGGCGATGATGCTGGACGCCGCGCGCATCATCCACGCCAACGCCCACCACATGTGCGTGGCCATCGAGCCCCTGGCTGAGGCCATCGCCCGGATCACGCCCAACAGCGGCCCGCCGGTCGCCTATCGCCGGCCCTGACGACAGAGGCTGATCCCTGAAACGAAAAACGCCGGCTGCGGGGTCCGCAGCCGGCGCATTCGTTGTGCGAAAGCCTGAGGCTTAGGCGGCAGGCTTGGCCGGAGCCGCGGCGGGGGCCGCAGCAGCCGGAGCCGCACCAGCGGCCGGAGCCGCAGCGCCCTCGGCGGCCGGCT
>NZ_JBHTLQ010000067.1:0-15362 GCF_042679085.1 Phenylobacterium conjunctum
TTCGGAGACCGGTTCAACAAGGCCGCCGCCTAAATATGTTCAACCGCCCGCCCACACACGAAATTCCTGACAGTCCCGAACCCTGGCCTTCCTGACCCTGTCCTGACCCTCCTGACCCTGTCAGTGTCAGGCGCGTAGGCCCTGGCTGGCGTCCAGCTTGGCCTCGAAGTCGGACAGCGCCGGGATGTCATACGAACGCTTGCCATTGCTCTTAGTGGGGTCGAGGCCGAGCGAGGCGAGCCACCTGCCCATGCTAGCGGCTGTCATTCGCCGGCTGTGGCCGTGGCGCTGGGCCCAAGCCGTGAAATCCTCAACCAATGAGGCTGCGCTCAGGCGTTCCCCAAAGATCGAACCGCCGCCCATCAAGCCGCCCGCCTCGATCACGTCCCGTGCCCACTGGACGACTGGCGGGGCGCTAAGTCGCTGCTGCTCTCGTAGAGCCGCCGTCTCTGGCATCTCCGCGGTCGGGCTGAAGCCCTCGATGTCCAGGTTGAGAAGGAAGTGGAGCATGGCCTCGACTCCACCGCCCGAGGCTTGCCTCGCCAAAGCATCAAAGTATGCACGGTCCCGCGCATGGTGGGTTGCGACCTCAAGCACCAAGAACCGCCGCGCCCCGACCCCAGCCATGACGGCCCAGGGCTCGTTCGTCGTGAACATCATGTGAGCCCGATTGGGGATGCTGTAGACCCCAGCGTGCTTCACCTCGATGGTCCACGTCCGGTCGGTGATCATCGACTTCAGCTTGCGCGCGTCCTCGTGATTGCCCGCGAACGACGGCTCATTCACCGCGATGAAACTGAGGGTCTCTAGGTGTGCGTTGAACTTGCCGAGAAGCTGGGCCGGGGTGTTGAACGAGGCACCGTGAGCGCCGAAGATCCGACACATCCAGTCGGTGACGATCGTCTTCCCCGATCCCTCATGCTCAGACATCAAGATCGGCACGGTGCCCGGCGCTGTGCCCGGCTTCTGGACGGCATGGGCCATCCAACGCAACAGGTACCGGAACGCCTTTGAGTCGCCGGCACAGACCACGTCCTTCAAGTGCCGCCGCATACGCGACCAAGCCCCAAGCTGAGGCTGGACGGCTAGGCCGCGCCACAGGTTCAGGTCGCGGTCCTCGACCCCGCCTTCAGGCATGAACACCACATTATCGAACTCCTGCCGACGTGCGTGGCGGCTCCAGACTTCAAATGCATTCTTCCGTCCGCCGTCCGCCTGGTCGCCACCAACGAACCGGTTCGCAAGCGCGGCCTTGAGCTCACCAACATCCCGGCGCTCAATCCCAGCACGACTGCGACGGATGTAAGCGCCTTTGCCCCCCCACGAATGGACCCAAGCAAACTCTCCGTTGAGCCGGGCGATGCAGCCCTCAGCATCCATAGTGGCGGGGATTGGGCCTAGGCTCGCAGGTAGGTACGGCGTGGCCCAACCCTGCGCTTTGGATGCCCCGCCCACGTGGGCCGGAACAAGCGGCCGCCCCAGCACGATGGGGCTACTGATGCGGCCCCTGTGGGAACACCCAGCGCAGATCTGACCATTACCCTCGCCCAGCTTGGCGCAGGTGGTCGGGCCGAATGAGGCCTGTTGCTCCAGCTTCTGGTCGGTCTCGCGGGCGGAGTAGCCAGGGTGACCCTTCGACCACTCGTGCGCCAGTTCGGGTCCGTCGACGCAGTGACGCAGGACACCCAGCACGTTGTACCAGGTGGGCTGGTCGACGTTGCCCTGCGTGCTGCGCATTCGATCGACCACACCGCATGCATCCGCGATCATACGCCCGAAGGTATCTGGCTGCGCCTGATCGACGCCTCGCAGATCGGCGCTCAACAGCATCATCCGCAGATGCTCGGGCATAGGTCCCAGCTGATCAGCCACCGCCGTAGGGGCCGGGCTGAACTTCGCTAGCAGCGTGGCGATCTCGAGCACTGTGGACGTGACGCCGGCGGTCATCACGTGAACCTGCGCACCGCGCTTGTGGTTCGTCGTACCCGGGATGCGCAGCACGCTGGCCATGTCCGCGGTGCGGGACGGATCAGCCTCCAGCCCCTGGCGTTCGGCCGCGCGCTTCAGCGCGTTAGCGAGTTTCTGCCAGACGTGCGGGTCGACGTTCTGGTCGAACGGCCAGTAGACGTGCAGGCCTCCGCCGCTGGCGACGACCCAGGGCTTGGGCAGGCCCAGGTCCCGGCGGAAGGAGGCGAGCGCCGTGATGGCCTCGACAACGCCGGCGTAGGGCTTGCCAGGGCCGGCGTCGATATCCAGCCACAGAGACCGCAGGGCCTCGACGTTGTCTTGCTTGCGGGAGCCGCCGGCCTTGAACGTGCCGAGGGCGAAGTAGACGTCCTCGGACATGGCGAACCGCTCGGCCTGGGTCTCGATCCAGGCGACGGTCGGGCCGAAGATGTTGCGGAAACCGTCGGGCGTCTTGCGCCCGACGCAGTAGATATGGCCGTCAGGAAGGACGGCGGAAAGGAAATCCTGGACATTTCCAGGAACAGAGACTTGCTCACAAGTCTGTTGTGCTGTATACATTGCTTACTCGATCAAACTGTCTTCGCCCTCCCGCGAAGTGTCGGAATATTTGTACACAAAAAGCACCCCCCGCATGTCCCTGCAGGGGGTGTTTTATTTTATCCTAACACCTGTTCAGCAGATGTAGAGGGCAAGCGGCTTTGCTTTATCTGCCTCTCGATATACTCGTCGACAGCCTCGGCTGACCAGAACACGCTCCGCTTGCCGATCTTCACACGAGCCGGGAACAGTCCCTCGGCCTCAAGCTCATCGATCATGTAACGCGTCATGTTTGTGCGCCGGATTACATCCCGACGCCGAAGCAGGCGCGCATCTTCTTTGTTTTGACAGGTCATAATTCACCAACAACATCAGTGTGGGTGCAAGCTGTCGCGTGCCGGAATGAGCGTCAATGCGCAAAACTACGATCTAATTACACGGTCTGTGGACAGAACTGGGGACGATAATATTTGATGTAAGCCCGTATACAGTACTGTTAGCATGTTTGACAGATCACCTACGCGCGCGGTGCATCGAATCAACATTGGCGGGCATGGCCCCCCGGCAGTATTGCCCCCAAGCGTCCATTAGGATCGCACGCTTGCCGAACATGTCGCCCCGCCGATACGCGGCCTCGGTGGCGCTCTGGATGGCGTGAGCGAGGGCCATCTCTACGACGTCGCTAGCTTCTGGCCGCGTCTCGGCGCACCAGTCTCTAAATGTGGACCTGAAGCCGTGCGGGACCACCACCTCCGCCGCTGCATCAACCCACTTCGGCTTCTCACCGACCTTGTTCAGACGCTTGATCACCGCCGCAAGCGTCATGTCCGACAGCGGACGCGAGCTGTCAGCGCCCGGAAAGACTAGGTCCGTCCCCTCATCGCTCACCCGGAAGGGCTTCGCCTGGGCGAGCACCGCCAGCGCCTCAGCGCTCAGCGGGACATCATGCGCCCGCTTCGCCTTCATGCGGCCCGCCGGAATTCTCCACTGTCGAGCCTGAAGGTCGATCTCACCCCACGTCGCAAGGCGAACCTCGCTAGACCTAGCCGCAGTAAGGATGGCAAAGCGCAGTGCAAGGGCACCCAGGCCCTCAACCTTCCGCAACTCCGCCATAAAGTCCGGCAGCAGGCCGTATGGCAGGGCAGGGTGGTGGCGCACCGTCCTGAACCTGTCAGGGGCCGCGAGCGCATGCTCAAGTCGGCCACGCCACCTCGCGGGATTGGTGTCAGGTCGCCAGCCCTGGACCGCAGCGAAATCTAGGATGGCCTCGATCCGCTGACGGACTCTCACCGCAGTCTCGGGCTTCGCCAGCCAGATCGGTTTGAGCGCCGCCAGCACATGGGTCTGAGCGACCTCAGCGACGGGCACGTCCCCGAACTGTGGATAGACATAGGCCTTGAGGGTGGCCTGCCACTGCTTGGCATGCTTGGCGTTGCTCCATTCCGGCCCCTTCGCCTCCATGAACCCGCCAGCAACAAGCTTGAAGGTTCGCTTCTGCGCGGCGAGCGTTGCTTCGACAGCTTCAGCCTCTGCAGCGAGAGCTGCCGCCGTGGCGCGGCGATGCGCCAGGGGATCAATCCTCTGGGCCTTCAGAGCGCGCTGCTCAGCCGCAAGTCGTCGAGCTGAAGCGAGGTCCACGTCGGGATATCGCCCCAGCCCCATTTCCCTGGCCCTGCCATCCACCATGAAGCGGTAGGTCCAGCTCGCGACCCCAGCGCCGCGAACATCGATGTAGAGCCCCCCGCCGTCACCCGTGCGCCCCTTCGCGCCCCGCTGGACAAGGGCCTTCACCGTCAGCGCATTTAGTTTGTCTTTGGCCATCGCCACGTCTCCGCGCGCGGCCGTCCCACAAACCATCCCACAAATGGGACGCAGCTTGTGCCAGCCGCCAGCAGCGGATATCGGCGCCCGCTGGCCCCCTGGCTAGTCTAAATAGCTGTTCTTGTTGAAAGTGCATTTCGGCATCGACAGGCTTCAACACCTGTCAGCAGACGGCTTGGCGGAGAGGGTGGGATTCGAACCCACGGTACCGGTAAAGGTACGCCGCATTTCGAGTGCGGTGCTTTCGACCACTCAGCCACCTCTCCGGAGCCGTTGGGAAGCCGCCTTCGAAAGGGGCCCGCCGAGCGAGGCGCGGAACCTACTCATACGGCTCCGGCTTCGCAAGAGGCTGATTTGCCTTGGGCGTTCGAGGGCCGATCAGTCCTCGGCCGCCAGCACGGCGATCCCGTCCTCGTCCGCGTAGAGACGGTCGCCGGGGACGAAGACCACGCCGCCAAAGGCCACCGGCACATCGACCATGCCCTCGCCGCGCTTGACGCTGCGCATGGGGTGGGTCCCCAGCGCCTTGACGCCCAGATCGAGGGTGCCGAGCACGGCGCTGTCGCGCACCGCGCCGTTCACCACCACCCCGGCCCAGCCGTTCTTCACCGCGTCCGCCCCCAGCATGTCGCCCAGCAGCGCCCGGTGCAGGGAGCCGCCGCCGTCCACCACCAGGACACAGCCCTCGCCGGGTTCGGCGAGCGTCGCCTTCACCAGGGAATTGTCCTCGTGGCAGCGCACGGTGCGGATCGGGCCGGAAAAGGCGGTGCGGCCGCCATAGTCGCGCATCTGCAGCTCGCAGACCTCGATCTCGTCCTCGTTGGCGTCGCACAGGTCGGCGACGCCAACCGCCATGTCGTTGGGCAGGCTCATCTTGAAATCCTTGTTGGGAGGCCCGCGGCTTAGGCCGTCAGCGCCTCGCCCTTGTAGTCGTCGCGCAGTTCGCGCTTCAGCACCTTGCCAATGTGGCTGCGCGGCAGGCTGTCGATCAGCACCAGGTCGGCCAGGCGCTGGGTCTTGCCCACCTTGGCGTTGACGAAAGCCTTGATCTCGGCGGGGTCGGCGCTCTGGCCGGCCTTCAGCGCCACGAAGGCCACCGGGGTCTCGCCCCAGGCCTTGGACGCCACGCCCACCACCGCGGCCTCCAGCACCGCCGGGTGCTTGACGATCTCGGCCTCGAGGTCGGACGGATAGATGTTGAAGCCGCCGGAGATGATCATGTCCTTCTTGCGGTCCATGAGCGTCAGGAAGCCGTCCTCGTCGAACCGGCCCACATCCCCAGTCCGAATGTAGCGCAGGCCCTCGGGGCTCCACCACTCGGCCTCGGACGTCTTGCCCGGCTGGTTGTGGTAGCCGACCATCATCGCGCCCGAACGCCCGACGACCTCGCCGATCTCGCCTTGCGGCACTTCCTTGCCGTCCTCGTCGATCAGGCGGATGTCGTGGCCGGGCAGCGGGCGGCCGACAGTGTGCAGCTTGTCGGGGAACTCATGGGCCTGCAGGCCGCAGGAGCCGCCGCCCTCGGTCATGCCGTAGTACTCGATCAGGCCGCCCGGCCAGCGCTTGAGCACATCGGCCTTGATCTCGGCCGGGAAGGGCGCGCTGGTCGAGAACTTCATCACGAAGCTCGACAGGTCGTAGCTGTCGAAGTCCGGGCGCTCCATCAGCCGGCGGTACTGGACCGGCACCAGCATGGCGTGGGTGGCGCGGTGCTTTTCCGACAGCTTCAGAAACTGCTCGGCGTCGAACTTGGGCATCAGCACCGCCGTGCCGCCGTTGGACAGGGTCGGCAGGAAGGAGACGAGCGTCGTGTTCGAATAGAGCGGGGTCGAGATCACGCTCACGGCGGTGTCGGGATAGACCCCGCGGCGGATCTGGCCCCAGCGCATGGCGTGCGGCTGGACGATGCCCTTGGGCGTGCCCGTAGTGCCGGACGAATAGATGATGTTGAAGCCCTGGTCCGGCTCGACCTCGACGGGCGCAGGCTTCGCGCCCTCAGGCGCCAGCCACTGCTCGAAGGGGATCCCGGCGTCCGAGCCGTCCAGGGAGACGCGCTTGGCGGTGATCTGGTCGGCGACGCCGGCCATGGCCTCGGCCACGCCCTTGTCCAGGAAGAAGACCTTGGCGCCGCTATCGTTGAGCATGACGATCAGGCTCTCAGGCGTCGACGAAGGCGCCAGCGGAGCGACGATGGCGCCGGCCCGCAGGATGCCGAAGAAGGTCGCGCCATACTCCACCGAGCTGGTGGCGCAGACTGCGGCGACCTCGGCCTTGGCGACGCCGTCGCGCTGCAGGGCGGCGGCGATGCGGTCCATCAGGACGTCGAGCTCGGCGTAGGAGATCACCCGCTTGGCGTCGATCAGGGCCGGCTTCGGGCCCTTGTCGGCGGCCTGGACCCGGATCACGTCGGCCAGGGTCCCGAAGTCCTGGGACAGGATTTCCTCGACAGTCATGACGGCGTCTCCCTACCGATCGTTCGAATTGTTGGCTCCCTTTAGGCCGGAAAGCGCGCGGGCCGCAATGTCGGGCTTGCCGTGGCGGCGCCCGGTAGGGGAGACTGGAGACAGGCCGCTCTTTTCTCTCGGCGGCGACACCGGATTTCAAAGACGCCCGGCGGCGAACGACCGGGCCATTGGGATGGAAGCATAATGGCCGACGACACCACCGAACCGCAGATGATCTCCCTGGGCGCCAAGCTGAAGCAGCTGGCGAGCTTGAAGCCCGACGCCCCGGCGGTGACCTGCGGCGCGACCACCCTGACCTATGACCAGTTCCACCGGCTCTCGAACCGGGTCGCCCGTGGCCTGGCGGCCAAGGGGGTGAAGTTCGGCGATCTGGTCACCCTGGGCCTGCCCAATTCCGCCGACTTCGCCGTGGTCTGCTGGGGCATCTGGAAGCTGGGCGCGACGCCGCAGCCGGTGTCCTTCCGCCTGCCGCTCGGCGAACTCAAGGCGATCATGGAGCTGGCGAACACCCCCGTCGTGGTGGCCGATTTCAAGGTCGAGATCGACCGGCCGCTGCTGACCCTGAACGACCTGCTCGCCCTGTCCGACGACGACAGCGACCTGCCCGACGCCATAGCGCCCGTCTCCAAGGCGCCCACCAGCGGCGGCTCCACCGGCCGGCCCAAGCTGATCCTGGCCGGCCAGCCCGGCGTCACGGCGGCCGAGACGCCCGAGGTCGGCGGCTGGCGGCTGCGCCAGGACTCCATCGCCGTCCTGCCCGCGCCGCTCTACCACAACGCCGGCTTCGGCATGATGATGTCGGCCTTCTCCATGGGCGCGCACATGGTGATCCTGCCGCGCTTCGACCCCGAGGGGACCCTGGCCGCCATCGAGGCCAACAAGGCCAGCTGGATCTATCTGGTCCCCACCATGATGACCCGCATCTGGCGCCTGCCGGAGGAAACGCGGGCCAAGTACGACCTGTCGTCGCTTCAGACCCTCTGGCACCTGGCCGCGCCCTGCCCGGCCTGGCTGAAGGAGGCCTTCATCCACTGGGTGGGGCCTGAGGTGGTGATGGAGCTCTATGCCGGCACCGAGGCCCAGGCCGTGACCACCATCACCGGGACCGAGTGGCTGACCCACCGCGGCTCGGTCGGCAAGGTCACGGTCGGCGAAATGATCGCGGTCGGCGAGGACGGCAGCTTCCTGCCGCCCGGCGAGATCGGCGAGATCTACATGCGCCGCCCGGCCGGCGCGCCGCCCTCGTACAAGTATGTCGGCGCCACCGCCAAGACGCTCGAGGGCGGCTGGGAGAGCCTGGGCGACATCGGCTATTTCGACGAGGAGGGCTATCTCTACCTGGCCGACCGGCGCACCGACATGATCCTGGTCGGCGGCTCCAACGTCTATCCGGCCGAGATCGAGGCGGCCCTGGAAGAGCATGACGCCGTGCAGTCCTGCGCAGTGATCGGCCTGCCCGATGAGGACCTGGGCAACAAGGTCCACGCCATCGTCCAGACCAAGGGCGTGGTGGACGAGGCGTCCCTGCGCGCCCACCTGGCCGACAGGCTGGTCACCTACAAGCAGCCCCGTTCCTACGAGTTCGTCGACGAACCCCTGCGCGACGACGCCGGCAAGGTCCGCCGCTCCGCCCTGCGCGACGCCCGGCTTCAACAATAACCCGTCATCCTCCGGGCGGCCGAAGGCCGATCCGGGGGATGACGTGGGATTGGCTGCCGCAACGACCGGGGATGACGGGCTTGCTGCGCTGCGATAAGCCCGTCGCATTCTTTTTGACGATCAGTTTTGGGGAAGGGGATTCATGAGCATCAAGGGCAAGGCCTATATCGCGGGCGCCTACGAGCATCCGCTCCGCGACGCGCCGGACAGGACCACCGCGCAGATCCACGCCGAGTGCGCCAAGGGCGCCCTGGCCGACGCCGGTCTGACCAAGGACGACGTGGACGGCTATTTCTGCGCCGGTGACGCGCCGGGCTTCGGCGGCCTGTCCATGGTCGACTATATGGGCCTCAAGAACGTCCGCCACACCGACTCCACCGAGACGGGCGGGTCGTCCTACATCGTCCACGTGGGCCACGCGGCCCAGGCGATCGCGGCCGGCAAGTGCAAGGTGGCCCTGATCACCCTGGCCGGCCGTCCCCGCCAGAACAAGTTCTTCGGCGGTGGCGGATCGCGTCCGGGCCAGCTGTCCGACGGGCCGCCGGAAGCCGGTTTCGAGAACATCTACGGCGGCTCGACCCACAACACCTACGGCATGTGCGCCATGCGCCACATGTACGAGTACGGCACCACCTCCGAGCAGCTGGCCTGGATCAAGGTGGCGGCCAGCCATCACGCCCAGTGGAACGAGCACGCCTTCCTGCGGGACGTGGTCACCGTTGAGGACGTGGTCAATTCGCGGATGATCTCCGACCCGCTGCACCTCCTGGACTGCTGCGTGGTCACCGATGGCGGCGGCGCCCTGATCGTGGTCGCGCCTGAGATCGCCAAGAGCCTGAACCGCCCGCTGGTCAAGGTGATCGGCGCCGGCGAAAGCCCCAAGGGTCCGATGGGCGGCCGCTCGCTCGACCTGACCCATTCGGCCGCCGTCTGGTCCGGTCCGCCGGCCTTCGCCGAGGCCGGGGTCAAGCCGTCGGACATCAAGTACGCCTCGATCTACGACAGCTTCACCATCACGGTGCTGATGCAGCTGGAAGACCTGGGCTTCTGCGAGAAGGGCCAGGGCGGCAAGTTCGTCGCCGACGGCAACCTGATCTCCGGCGTCGGCAAGCTGCCCTTCAACACTGATGGCGGCGGCCTGTGCAACAACCACCCCACCAATCGGGGCGGCATCACCAAGGTGATCGAAGCCGTGCGCCAGCTGCGCGGCGAAGCCCATCCCAAGGTCCAGGTGGCGAACTGCGACCTGGCCATCGCCCACGGCACGGGCGGCTCCCTGGGCCTGCGCCACGGCGCCGGCACCGTCATCCTGGAACGGGAATAATCCGATGAGCGAGACCAAGACCCCCGAGGTCCGGAAGATCCCGGCCCCCGCCGTCAGCATCGAATCCAAGCCCTTCTGGGACGCCGCCACCGAGGGCCGCTTCCTGATCAAGCGCTGCACGTCCTGCGGCGAGGCGCACTGGTATCCGCGTCCGATCTGCCCCCTGTGCGGGTCGGAAGACACCGTCTGGGAAGAGAGCCCCGGCGAAGGCGTGATCTACACGTTCAGCGTCATGCGCCGCTCGCCGACGGGCCCCTACGCCATCGGCTATGTCACCCTGGACGAAGGCCCGGCCATGCTGACCAACTTCGTCGACTGCGACCTGGACCAGCTGGCCATCGGCCAGCGGGTGAAGCTGAAGTTCCAGGACACCGAGAACGGCCCGCCCGTCCCGGTCTTCTCACCGGTCTAAGACCCTTCAGGACGCCCTGGCCTCTGCCGCGAAACGGCGGATCAGGGCGTCCGCTTCCTTTGGCCGGGTGACGCGGTGCACCCGCAGCCCGGCCCATTCCTCGCCATCCATCATCGCCTGGTAGCGGACCTTGCGGCCCGCATAGGTGTCCCAGCTCCAGCGGATGGGATGCTCCTTGCTGAGCCAACGGGCGAAGGTCTCGGTATTGCCGGTGCCCTCCCACAGCTCCTGGCCGCCGATGGCGCGCGCCAGCGACCGGCGGAGCACGCGGCCCATGATCCGCCAGCGCGGATAGTCCAGCCAGACCAGATCGGTGGCCCGGGCGCGGACGAGGTCGGCGACCTTCGAATAGTTGCCGCAGGCCGCCCAGCGCTCAGCGGCGACCGCCTGGGCTGTACGGCGGCGGAATTCCTCCGGGTCCTCGGTGTTCAGGTCCCGCCAGCCGGCCTGCCAGTTGATCGCGTCCAGTTCGATGTGGGTCCCGCCGATGGCGTGGGCGAGCTTGCGGGCGAAGGTGGTCTTGCCCGCGCCCGATCCGCCGACCACCGAGACCCGCATGGCGTCAGTCCTTGAAGCCCATCTCCGCCTTCACCTCATCGGTGTTCTCACCCAGCCGGGGCGGGTGATGGCGGATGTTGGAGGGTGAGCCGGTGAACTTCACCGGCGGCTTGATGGCGTTGTAGAGCCCGGCGTGCGGGTGGCGGTACTGCTGGAAGAAGCCCACCGCCTTCAGGTGCTCGTCCTCCGGTAGGTCGTCCAGGCGCGCGGTCTTGACCACCGGGATCGACAGGGGCTTGAGCAGGTCCAGCCACTCCTGGGTGGTCTTGCTCTCACAGACCTCGCCGACCAGGGCGTAGAGCTCGCTGATGTTCTTGGCCCGGGTGGCGTAGTCCGAGAAGCGCGGATCCTTGCCGAAGGTCTCGGCCATGCCGGCGGCGGCGAAGAACTGGTCCCACTGCTTGTCGGTATAGGGCAGGAGGCCGATATAGCCGTCCTTGGTCTTGTAGGGCTTGCGGTTGGGGTTCGCGACCCGCTGATAGGCCCATTGGCCGACCGGCGGCTCGAAGGCGTGGTCGTAGAGGTGTTCGACCAAGTTGAAGCTGGTGACGCATTCCAGCATCGGCACCTCGATGAACTGGCCCTCGCCAGTGCGCTCCCGATGCAGCAGGCCGGCCGTGATCGCCTGGCACATGAACAGGCCCGAGACCTTGTCCGCCACCAGGGTCGGCAGGATGCGCGGCGCCGGATTGCCGTCCACCCGCGGCATCAGGTCCGCGAGGCCCGAGGCGGACTGGATCAGGTCGTCATAGGCGGGCTCCCCGGCATAGGGGCCTTCGGAGCCGTAGCCGGCGGCGTGGACATAGACCACGTCCGGGCGGATCGCCTTCACGTCCTCATAGGCCAGGCCCAGGCGCTTCAGCCCCTCGTAGCGGATGGAGGTGGCGAACACCTCGCAGCTCTTGATCAGGGCCTCCAGAAAGGGCCGCTGGTTGGCGTCCTTCATGTCCATCAGCACCGAGCGCTTGTTGCGGTTGATGGTCAGGAAGATGGGACCCAGGTCGCGCGGGCATTCCTGCGGCACGTGGCCGGCCCAGCGCATGATGTCGCCGCCGTCGCCGCGGCCCGACCCCGGATCCTCCAGCTTGATCACCTCGGCGCCCTGGTCGCCCAGCATCTGGGTCGCATAGGCCCCGAACACCACGCTGGTCAGGTCCAGGATGCGGATCCCTTTGAGGGGTCCCGTGGCCTCGTTCGCCAGTTGTTTCGGGTCGCTCACGCCCTGCCTCCCTTGGTTTTGCAGATGGCGTAGCAGAGCCGGCCCGCTTGGCAATCCTGCCGCTGCGGCTGACGTCGTTTCCACATATGTGGAAATCCTGGGATTCCCCTCGACCGCCCCTGGGGAAGGGGGCTCTTATCGGGACAACAAGACCAGGGAGGCTGCGTCATGGATTTCGCCCTGTCCGACGAGCATCGGATGCTCAAGGACCTCACCGAGCGCTTCGTGAAGGATCACTTGATGCCCCTGGAGGGCGTGGTGATGAACCGCGAGGCCACGGGCCAGGGGATCTACCTCACCGACGAGGAACGCGAGAAGATCGACGCGGTGTCCAAGGAACTGGGGCTGTGGGGCCTGGACGCGCCGGCCGACGTCGGTGGCTATGACCTGCCCTATGTCGCCCTGGTGGGCGTCAACGAGGCCATGGGTTCGACCATCACGCCCTACACCCTGCCGCCGGACTCGCCGAACCTGCGCATGCTGATGGCCACGGTGAACGAGCAGCAGCGCGAGGCCTATCTGGCCCCCTACGCCGCCGGCAAGACCATCAGCGCCATCGGCATTTCCGAGCCCGGCGCCGGCGCCGACCCGGCCGGCATGACCACCCGGGCCGTGCGCGACGGCGACGACTGGGTGCTGAACGGCCGCAAGATCTGGACGACCCGCGCCGCCCAGGCCGACTTCACCATCGTCATGGCGGTGACCGACAAGGAAAAGGGCTCCCGCGGCGGGATCAGCGCCTTCCTGGTGGATCGCGACACCCCCGGCTTCAACATTCTGCGCCGCATCCCGATGATCGGCGGCGCCTTCACCTACGAGATCGCGCTCGAAGACTGCCGCGTGCCGGGCTGGAAACTGCTCGGCGTCGAGGGCCAGGGTTTCGCGCCCATGCAGGTGCGCCTCGGCACCCGCCGCATGGAGATGGCGGCCTGGTGCATTGGCCTGGCCCAGCGGGCCCTGGACATGATGTGCGAGTACGCGCCCCAGCGGGTCACCTTCGGCGCGCCCCTGTCGAGCCGCCAGTCGGTCCAGTGGTGGGCGGCCGACGCCGCCATGAAGATCCACGCCGCGCGGCTGATGACCTATGACTGCGCCTGGAAGCTGGACCAGGGCCGCGACGTGCGGCAGGAAATCTCGATGATCAAGGTCTTCGCCACCGAAATGGCGTGGGAGATCATCGACAACGCCATGCAATGTTTCGGCGCCATGGGCATGACCAAGGAAATACCCCTGCAGCTGATGGCCGCTGAGGTCCGGAACATGCGAATCTATGACGGGCCCTCGGAAGTCCACCGCATGGTGGTGGCCCGCAACCTGATGGGGGGATCCCGGTAATGACGAAAGATATCAAGGTCGAGCACGAGGGCCACGTCGCCACGGTGACCTTCAGCCGGCCGCCCAACAACCACGTCTCCGTGGGCCTGATGCGCGACCTGGCCGACCTGCTGGAAGGCCTGGACGGCGACGGCAAGACCCGCGCCGTGGTGCTGGCCTCCGAGGGCAAGCCCTTCTGCGCCGGCGCCGACCTGGTCTCGGCCGACGGCATCGGCGGCTCGGGCATGAGCGGCATCGCGCCGCTCTATGACCAGGCCGTTCGCCTGTTCGCCATCGAGACCCCGATCGTCGCCGCCGTGCAGGGCGCCGCGGTGGGCGCCGGCCTGGGCCTCGCCCTCGTCGCCGACTTCCGTGTGGCCGCGCCGGAAGCGCGCTTCGCCGCCAACTTCGTGAAGCTGGGCTTCCACCCCGGCTTTGGCCTGACCCACACCCTGCCCCGCGCCATCGGCCAGCAGCGCGCCGACCTGATGTTCCTCACGGGCCGCCGGGTGAAGGCCGAGGACGCCCTGGCCTGGGGCCTGGTGGACGAGGTCGTGCCGCTGGAGGGCCTGCTGCCCGCCGCTCGCGCCCTGGCCCAGGAGATCGCCGAGAACGCGCCCCTGGCCGTGCGCGCCACCCGCAAGACCCTGCGCGGCGATCTCGCCAAGGCGGTCCGCGCCCAGACCAAGCACGAGCACTGGGAACAGACCATCCTGCGCGCCACCGAGGACTTCGCCGAAGGCGTCCGCGCGGTCCAGGAACGCCGGGCGGGGAACTTCCAGGGGCGGTAGTCGCCGCAGCACCCTGGTGTCATCCCGGAAAGCGCGCAGCGCCTGTCCGGGACCCAGACGCGCGGGGTTCTCCGGAAAGATCAGTGTCTATGGGTCCCGGTCTTCGGCTGCGCCGAAACCGGGATGACACCCAATTACCGG
The DNA here is from genome assembly GCF_042679085.1 of Phenylobacterium conjunctum. Classification (NCBI taxonomy): domain Bacteria; kingdom Pseudomonadati; phylum Pseudomonadota; class Alphaproteobacteria; order Caulobacterales; family Caulobacteraceae; genus Phenylobacterium; species Phenylobacterium conjunctum. Next base: position 14,210 of record NZ_JBHTLQ010000067.1, read on the forward strand.
CCCAGCGCCGCGGCCTGCTTGGCGAGCGCGGTGATCCGGTCCCAGTCGCCGTCGCGCACCGCATCGGCCGGGGCGACCCAGGAGCCGCCGACGCAGATCACGTTCGGCAGGGCCAGATAGTCCGGCGCGTTCTCAAGGCTGACCCCCCCGGTCGGGCAGAAGGTCGCCTGCGGGAAGGGGCTCGCAAAGGCCTTCAGGGCGCCGACGCCGCCGACAATATTGGCCGGGAACAACTTGAAGTACGAATAGCCCGCCTCAAGGCCCGCCATCAGTTCGGTGGCCGTGGCGATCCCCGGCAGCAGCGGCAGGGGGCCGTCGTCGAAATCCTCGTTGCCGATCAGGCCGGGGCTGACCCCGAACTTGGCGCCGGCGCGATGGGCTTCCTCACGCATGGCGGGATTGATGATGGTGCCGGCGCCGGCGACGCCATCCTCCACCTCCCCGGCGATCCGCCGGATGCACTCCAGCGCCACCGGGGTGCGCAGGGTCACCTCTAGCGCCTTCAGGCCGCCCTTCACCAGGGCGCGGGCCAGGGGCACGGCCTTGTCCACGTCCTCGATGATCAGCACCGGAACGACGGGGGCGAGCTTGAGGACGTCAGGCAGCTTCAAAACCGGTTTCCTTCGAGGGTCTCAAGCACCCGGGCGGCGCCGAGCAGGGCGGCGTAAGGATGCACGATGAGGGCGGTCGGGATATCCGCCATATAGTCCTTCAGCCGGCCCTTGTCCTCGAACCGGCGCCGGAAGCCGCCCAGCATCAGCCGGTCGATCAGCCGGGGCGCAATGCCGCCGGAGACGAAGACGCCGCCACGGGCGCCATAGGTCAGGGCGATATCGCCGGCCACCGACCCCAGGATCTCGCAGAACCGGTCCAGCACCGCCTGGGACAGGGCCTCGCCCGCCAGGCCGGCGGCGGCGACGGCCTTTTCGTCCGCATGGACCACCGGCTCGCCGGCGATCTCAGCCATCACCTGGTAGAGGCCGTAGAGGCCGGGGCCGGACAGGACGCGCTCAATGGACACACGACCGTGCTTCGCCCGCAGGCTGGCCAGCACCCGGTCCTCGACCTCGTCGGCGGGCGCGAAGCTGGCGTGGCCGCCCTCGGCGGGGATCGGCAGGTCGCCGCGCTCGGACCGCGCCAGGCCGGCGACGCC
>NZ_JBHTLQ010000068.1:0-14934 GCF_042679085.1 Phenylobacterium conjunctum
GGCCAGCAGGGCGTCGCCCGTCGCGGCGGCGGCCTCGCGCCCCTCGGCCAGGGCGCGCATGTGGTCCTGGGCGTCGAGCACCGCGGCCACCAGCTCGGCGGTGGCGGGGACCTGGCCCTTGCGCACCTGGTCGAAGGCCGTCTCACAGTGGTGGGTGAAGGCGGCCAGGGCGTCGAAGCCGAACATGGCCCCCGAGCCCTTGAGCGTGTGCAGCCCGCGGAACACCGCGTCGATCAGGGTGCGATCGCCTGGGCGGTGGGCCAGATCGAGCAATCCGGTCTCGATCTGCTCAAGGAGGTCCTGGGCCTCCTGACGAAAGGTCTCAACCGGATCGGCGCTCACGAGGCGAGCACCTTCTTGACGATGCGGATCAGCTGGTCCGGATCGAAGGGCTTGGTGAGCCAGCCCGTGGCGCCCGCCGACTTGGCCTGGGCCTTGATGTCGGCGTCGCTCTCAGTGGTCAGGAAGATGATCGGCACCCCCTGGTGCGCGGGCTTGGCGCGCAGCTGGCGGATCATGGTCAGGCCGTCCATCACCGGCATGTTGAGATCGGTGATGATCATGTCGAAGTGGGCGGAGTCGGCCTTGGCCAGGCCCTGCGAGCCATCCGCCGCCTCCGCGACCTCATAACCCTCGCCGGACAGGGCCACCTTGATCGCCTGCCGGATGCTGGCCGAGTCATCGACCGTCAGAATCGCCGCCATTTCTATTCTCCCGCCCCAAGCCAGAACCGGCGGCTTTCGGCCGCCTCAAGAAATCCGCCGCGCGTCAGCACATCGAGGAGGGGCTGAGGCGCAGGTGTCGCGAAGGTGAGATCGCCGCCGGCGTCGCGCTTTTCGCGCCGCGCAGCCTCGATCAACTGAACAAGTGTGAGATCAACCGTGGCGTCTTCAGCAACCCGGACCTCTACTTGAGAGTTGTCCCGCAGCGCTAACGACAACCTTTCATGGGCGATCTTGATACCCCGAATAGTCAGATCCCCGCTCAACTCTACCCCGGGGGGCAATTTGCGCATTGTTTTTGCGGATCTTTTCATGGGATCGCCAAGCGTGGTTATCAAAAGTTGAAACTCAACCACAATCACAGGGCGAGGCGATTAATGAACGGTAAAGCCGATTTTCAGGCGCGGACGACTTACAGGTGTCCCGGAGTCGGCGGTAATTATTGGAATCTAGACCCCCAATATGGTACACGTCCGTTATGGATATTGAGGCGTTACTTTAGAGACACCTTTTGAGACGGCGACGGTGGCGCAACCTGCGGGGACGCACCGTCCCGTCGGATTTATCTCATTGATTTTTATCCCGGAATTTCGCCTCATAAGTCCGCTCTGGCGACCTTTGGGATTTTCGGGACAGGCGCACCGCGCCCTGCGTCCGATACGCGCATGAGTGGCGCCATAGGGGCGGAGACCGGATCAGGCGCCGCGCGTGACGGAACGCCGCACCTACCCGCTTCGGGCCGCCCAGAGGTCCCGCGCTTCGGCATTTGATCCCAGGACGGGTTGGCGGCATGGTCCGGCGCACACGAGGGAGCGCGCCATGCGGGCCAATACGGAATTCGACATCATCGTCTATGGCGCCAGCGGCTTCACCGGCCGGCTGGTGGCGGAATACCTGTCCGGGCGCTATGGCGTGGGCGGCGAGGTGAAATGGGCCATGGCGGGCCGCAGCGCCGACAAGCTGGCCCAGGTGCGTGACGAGATCGGCGCGCCCAAGGACGTTCCGCTGGTGGTCGCCGACGCTGACGATCCCGCCTCGCTCACCGCCATGGTGGCGCGGACCAAGGCGGTGCTGACCACGGTCGGCCCCTATCAGCTCTATGGCTCGGCTCTGGTGGCGGCCTGCGCGGCGGCGGGGACCGACTATCTGGACCTGTGCGGCGAGCCCGCCTGGATGCGCCAGATGATCGACGCCCACGACGCCGAGGCCCGGCGCACCGGCGCCCGCATCGTGTTCTCCTGCGGCTTCGACTCCATTCCCTTCGAGCTGGGCGCCTTCTTCGTGGAGGAGATCGCCAAGGCCCGCTTGGGTGCGCCCGTCCCGAGAGTGAAGGGCCGGGTGCGGCGGATGAAGGGCGGCTTCTCGGGCGGCACCGCCGCCAGCCTGCAGGCGACCATGGCCGCGGCGGCCAAGGATCCGTCGATCATCGCCTACCTGACCGACCCCTTCTCCCTGGCCAACGGCTTCAAGGGTCCGGCCCAACCGCCCGGCGACAAGGCCGAGCATGACCCGGACCTGGACGCCCAGGTCGGCCCCTTCGTGATGGCGACCATCAACACCAAGAACGTGCACCGGGCCAACGCCCTCCTGGACCACGCCTGGGGCCAGGACTTCGTCTATGACGAGATGGTGGTGATCGACCCGAATGCGCCGCCGGTGGGCAGCCTGGGCGGGCCGAACATGCCCAAGCCCGGTGAGGGCCCCAGCAAGGAGGAGCGGGAGACCGGCTTCTTCGACGTGGCCTTCATCGGCATCGCCGCAGACGGCCGCCAGGTGCGCGCCGGGGTCACCGGCGACAAGGATCCCGGCTACGGCTCCACGTCCAAGATGATCTCGGAAGCCGCCATTTGCCTGGTCAAGGACGCGACCGAGGTTCGGGGCGGCGTCTGGACGCCCGGCGCGGCCATGGGGAACCGCCTGATCAAGCGCCTGACCGACAACGCCGGCCTGGCCTTCATCGACGAAACCGCCTGATGGACGGCGCCCCGCGCCCTTTAGGGGGCGGGGCGCTGGATCCGCGGCCCGAGGTTGGTCATCACCGCCCGCGCGTCGAAGGCGGTGGGATCGGCCTCCGGCTTCGGGCCGCGGCTCATGACGATCTCGGCGCTGGCCTCGTAGCGGTCGACGGTGCGCACATCCATCTGGTCGCTCCAGAAGGGGTCGCCCCAGAACGGATCCCAGGATCGCCAGCCAAAGCCTGGGCCGTAATAGCGCCAGCTGGGCCGCCAGAAGCCGTAGCTCGGCCCGTACCAGGGATGGAACATCGGGTCCGGCTGCACATAGGTGCGGCTCGACTTGTCGGTCTTGCGGTCGACCACCGTGAAGGTGTCGTAGCCCTGGGCCACGGTCAGTTCAGCGGCCCGATAGAGCAGGTAGCCCTCCACCGTCTCGCGCGAGGTCAGGCTGTTGCCGGAGAAGGTGACCCGGAACCGGTTGGGCTCGATCCGGATCTCGGAGAAGCCGGCGGCGTGCCGCCCGGCCGCGGCGGGCTGATAGGGCGTCGGCGTGGCGCAGGCCGCCAGGCCGAGCATGAGGCCCAGGCTGAGACCTATTGCGGTAAGAGACTTGGCAGTGGGTGAGTGGGCGGCCATGACGCTACCTCGAACAGTGTGCCGTCGATCCTAGACCTAACAGATGGACCGAATTGTGGTTGCGGCCAAGGCGCGGCGGCGCGCCCCGGCAACAGACCGGACACGAAAACGCGCCCGGCGAGGCCGCCGAGCGCGTTCCGTTGGTCAGAGCTCCGGCGTGGGGCGTCAGAACTCTTCCCAGTCGTCGGCGGCGGGCGCCGGCGCAGCGGCCGCGACGGCCGCGCCGCCATAGCTCGCCGCCAGTGTCTCGGTTCTGCGACGCGGCGTCGTGGACGCCGGACGCGAGGCCGAGGTGGCCGGCCGCGGGGAGGAGCGGGCCGGCCGGGAGATCGGCTGATGATCTCCGGTTCGGAATTCGCCGACCAGGCGGGACAGTTCGCCGGCCTCGCCCTTGAGGGCGTGGGTGGCGGCGGTGGATTCCTCCACCATGGCGGCGTTCTGCTGGGTGACCTGGTCCATCTTGTTGACGGCCGAGTTGACCTCGTTGAGGCCGGTCGCCTGTTCCTGGGCCGAGGCGGCGATCTCGGTGACGAGGGCGTCGATCTCGGCGACCTGGTTGACGATGGCCTCCAGGGCCTGGCCAGTGCGGCTGACCAGCTGCACGCCCGAACCCACTTGGGTGGTCGAGGCGGTGATCAGGCCCTTGATCTCCTTGGCGGCTTCCGCCGAGCGCTGGGCCAGGGCCCGCACTTCGGAGGCGACCACCGCAAAGCCCTTGCCGGCCTCGCCCGCCCGCGCCGCTTCGACCCCGGCGTTCAGGGCCAAGAGGTTGGTCTGGAAGGCGATCTCGTCGATCACCCCGATGATCTGGCTGATCTGCTTGGAGGAGTCCTCGATCTGGCCCATGGCCGTGACGGCCTGGCGGACGACTTCGCCGCCCTCGGCCGCGCCGGTCTTGGCGTTCTGGACGACGACGCGGGCGTGGGCCGCGCCTTCGGCCGACTTCCTGACCGTGGCGGTGATCTGGTCGAGCGCCGCGGCGGTCTCTTCCAGGCTGGCCGCCTGCTGCTCGGTGCGCCGCGACAGGTCATCGGAGGCCCCGGCGATGTCGTCGGCGCCCGCATTGATCTGGTTCACGTTGCTGGTGATGACCTGCATCGCGCCCTGCAGACGTTCCATGGCCGCGTTGAAGTCCATGCGCAGGGCTTCGTATTCGGACGGGAACGCATGGTCGATGCGGTGGGTCAGGTCGCCGTTGGACAGGCGGCTGAGGCCATCGGCCAGGGAGGCCACGACGGCGCTCTGGGCGGCGGAGGTCTTGGCGCGTTCGGCCTCGGCCTCGGCGCGGGTGGCTTCCTCGCGCGCCTCGAGCTCCTTCTGCTCGTCGTGCATGGCCGCCAGGCGGGCCTGGTTGTCCTTGAACACGGTGAGCGACGAGACGATGGCGCCCAGCTCGTCCTTGCGGGCGATCTGCTCCAGGTTCTGGCTGGTGTCGCCCGAGGCCAGTCGGCCGGTGGCGTCAGCGATGCTCTGGATGGCCTTCTTCACGCCCAGGATGGCGGCGACCGAGATGCCGGCGACGGCCAGAAGGGTGATCAGGGCGCCGGCCATGGCGATATTGCCCTGCATGGCGGCGGCCTTCGCGCTGGCCTTGGCGTGGCCTTGGGCCTCGACCTGGGCCTTGGCCGTGGCCTCGTCCAGGGTCGCGGTCATGCGCGAATATTGCTGTTCGAACGGCGCGACGAAGGTCGCGGCCGTCGCGAAGTCCATGCCCATCATCGAGCCCACGACCTCGATCCCGCCGCGATAGTCGGTCAGGTCCTTGATCAGGCCGTCGAAGGTCTTCTGCTGATCCTTCGGAAGCTTGGCCTTCAGCTTGGCCAGGTCGCCCTTGGTGGCGTCGGCCTGCGCCATCAGCGCATTGAGCTTTTCCGGAATGGCCGCCAGGTCGGACCCGGCCGCCTGGTTGGTCATCAGCAGATAGAGATCCCCGTGAATAGCGGTGATCTGCTTGGAGATACGGGCCAGCTCCAAGCTGGTCGCCATGTCCTGCTCGACGATGCGATCAATGGCCTTGGTCTGTTGCTGCTGGCTGACGACGGCTCCGCCGGCCACCAGGGCCAGCATGAGCACGGCGAAGGCCGGCGCGACCGCCATCTTCACCACGAGGGAGAGATCGGCGAGACGGAAACTTTTCATCGGGGGTCTCCAGGGGTAGTGCGGCCCCACGAGTGCTTCGTGGGGCCGTCGTCAGTTCACCAGCTCTTGCCGACGGTGAAGAAGATGCGGCGTTCAGCCATCAGGCCCGAGGGGCCCTTGGCCTGGGATTGCCGCTCGTCCAGCAGGTTCTGGCCGCTCAGGGCCAGCTCAATGCCGTAGGGCGCCTTGTAGGCCACGCGGCCGCCCAGCGAGGTGTAGCCCTCGACCGGCTCCAGCAGGTTGCCGTTGTAGGAGTTGAACTTGCTGACGTTGTGCACGTAGCCGTCGACCGCCCACTTCGGGTTGGCCCAGCCGAGCGCCACGTTGCTGCGCCACTTCGGCGTGGTCTGCGCAAAGGCGACCTTGCGCAGGATCAGGTTGGCGTCGGTGGTGAAGCTGTCGTCCTCGACCTTGGTGTAGGTCGTGTCCGCGCTCCAGTGGAAGCCGCCGCCCAGCTTGCCGGAGGCCGCGGCTTCAACACCCCACATCTTGGAGTCCGAGGCGTTCTTGTAGGTGAACACCGGCCAGGTGGTGGCCGTGGGCAGGACGTCCAGGATCGAGGCGCTGAACTGGCCCTTCACGTTCTCGGTCTTTTGCGAGAACAGCTTCAGGCCGGCCTTCACGTTCACCGGGGTGAAGTCGTGATCGACGCCGATCGCGTAGTTGGTGACGATGGCCGGGTCCAGGGTCGGATTGCCCTGGATCAGGCCGCCGGCGGGGGCCGGGGTGGCCGGCGGGATCACCAGACCGCCCAGCTCGAGCAGGGTCGGAGCCTGGACGCCGCGGGCGTAGGTGGCGCGCACCGAGGTGGTCGGGGTGACCTTATAGACCGCGCCCAGATTGACGCTGGTCTCCTTGATGTCGCGATCCCACTGGCTGTTGGTCTGCGGCGGGGCGCCCTTCGGGAAGGTGCCTTCGCGTTCCAGGGACAGCATGTCGTAGCGGGCCGCGGCGGTGAGCGACAGCTTGTCGTTGACCACCCAGTTCCACATGGCCGACGGGGCCAGGACCGTGTAGCGGACCACGCCGCCCACATAGGACGCCGTATCCAGCTGGTTCTGGCGATGCTCCAGCCCAACCCGGAAGGTGTGGTTGGCGCCGACCTTGAACAGGTCCTGCAGGCTGGTGACCGTGATCGTGTTCAGATACCGGCGGCCGGGCGTCAGCGCGTCCAGCTGGTTCTGATAGATCTGGGCCTGGATCAGGCCATAGTTGGTGTCGGCGGTCAGGGTCGCCTTTTCCGACCAGGTCTTCACCCGGTGCTGGGCGTAGGCGAAGGTCGAGATCACCTGGCTGCCCGCCAGGTTGGACCAGGAGCCCTCGACCCGCAGTTCGGTCTTCGGCGTCAGCTGGGCCACGGCGTCCAGGTTGGCGCGGACGGCCGACGGGTTGTGGATCATGGCGCTGGTGACGAGGTTGTTGGACCGCGCCCACTCGTCCTGGTGCTCGCCGCCGCCGGAGATGCGGACCGAGACCTTGTCGCCGATGTTGAAGGTTTCGACCACGGAGACACCGGCGGTCGTGCCGTTGCCGGCATAGACTTCCAGCCCGCCGACCTTATCGAACTTCGGGTTGTAGGTGATGATGTTGACCACGCCGGACACGGCGTTGAAGCCGAAGATGGCGCTGTTCGGGCCGCGGACGACCTCGATCTGGCGGATTTCAGACAGCTGAACCGGCAGGGCCGTCCAGTCGGTGTAGCCGAAGTGGTCCAGATAGACCTGGCGGCCGTTGACCAGCACCAGCAGGCGCGGCGAACGCGCCTGGTTGTAGCCGCGGATGCCCACGTCGGACTGGCCGGCCGAGAAGTTCAGCACGTCCACGCCGGCGACGCGCGACAGGATGGTCGGCAGGTCCTTGGCGCCGGAGCGGTGGATATCGGCCTGGGAGATTATGGTCATGTCGACCGGCACCTCGGTGGAGCGCTGGGGCGAGCCGGTGGCCGAGGTGGTCACCGGTTCATTGAACAGCTGCTCGAGAGAGCCGTAGTCGATCGACTGGGCCGACGCAGGGAGAGCCGCGGCGAGCGCCAGGCCGGCGGCTGCGCCGGCGAGAAGGTGGGTCTTGTTCATGGGAGGTTCCTTGGCCGCTCGGCTCAGATTTCGGTGATCATCATGCGGAAGGCGGCCTTGAAGCTCGCCCCGACAGCCGCGGCCGCCGCCCGGTTCACGGTGATGCTCACCTTCGGTTCGGTCTCGACGCCCATGGCGCAGGCGCCCGACCGGACACACGCCATGTCGGAGCCGATGGTGATCAGCTTCTTGCCCTTGGCGGCCGAGCCGACCGCGCCGTAGTTGACGCCCCCGGTCACGAACAGCGCCTGGACGCCCGCCGCGCCGCCGACGGCGTCGGCTTCAATCGCCTTGCCCACCAGGGTCAGGGTTCCGGCCGCGTAGCCCGAGCCCAGAGCCGCCATCAGGGCGTTCTTTTCCGCCACCGAGGCCGGCTTGGACGGGTCAAACACCACGCCCAGCGTCGCCTTACCGGCAGGTCCGTTCTCCAGGAAGGTGAGCGCACGGCCCGCCACCCCAAGGTCCTTCGCCGCGTCCGCGTGCACCACGCCCGGCGCCGCAAGCGCCAGGACCGCAGCTGCCGCGGTCAGCGGCAATTTGATCTGATCTCGCATTCCTATCCCCTCGCCCATTGCGGGCTAAACACCGGTCGAGATGGCGCGCTTAACGGTAAATGTAGGTTAATAGGACCCTGACTGCGACAATTTGGATCAATATCTGAGTCACCATGTTAGGTACTCGATATCGGTATGACCGGGTTGGCGTCGGCCATACTATGAATATCGCATCAGACGGCAGATTACTCGTCGACGTGAATACGTCGATTTATGCCATGTAAATTTGCTTTAGCCGCAATTTGGGTACGTTTTTTGCGGCTCAAAGACGCCGCATTGACCAGCAATACCTTAGCGCTACTTCGCTTCAATTCATGGGATGGCGTTCGGCGAATACTGGTTTCGGACAAGTTGTCGCAGACCGCGTTTTGCCCCTCAGCGTCGTCCGGACACGGATGTCCTGGGTTTAGTCGACCGCCAGGCACAACCCCCGGACCACCCCGGAAGAGACAGGGCCGGTCCCGCAACGCGGCGAGACCGGCCCATCTTCACCCCCGAAGGGGGCGATCTCACCAGCTCTTGCTGACGCTGAACTGGATGCGGCGCTCGGCTTCCAGACCGCGGGTCTGCTTCTGACGCTCGTTCAGAAGGTTCTGGCCGGCGAGGGCCAGGGTGACGCCGTTCTCCATCTTGTAGCCCACCCGGCCGGAGAGGCTGACATGGGCGTCGACCGGGGCCAGAAGCCCGCCCACCATGTGGTAGAACTGATAGTCGCCCACATAGTGCAGGTTGGCGTCGGCTTCCCAGGGACCCTTGACCCAGTCGAGGCCGATGTTGCCGCGGCCCTTCGGCGTGGTCTGGGCGAAGGCGACGTTGCGCAGCACGGTGTTCACGCCGGCGAACGGCTGATCCTTCACGTCCGTCCAGGTGTAGTCGACGCGCCAGCCCAGTTCCGGGGTGGCCTTGCCGGAGGCGGTCAGCTCAACGCCCTTGGCCTTGGAGTCGAGGCCGTTGATCTGGGTGAAACCGCCGTTGGTGGTCAGGGTCGGGAAGAAGTCCAGCGTCGCGGTGCTGATGCTGGTCTTGATGTCCTTCCAGTCCTGTTGGAACAGGCGCACGCCCAGCTTCGCCTTGATCGGCGCGAAGTCGTGGTCGTAGGCCAGCTCATAGTTGGTCAGGATCGACGGCTTGAGCCGCGGATTGCCCACCAGATCCAGGGTCATCGGGCCGGCCGCGATCGGCAGCTCCAGGCCGCCCAGCTCGATCAGGCTCGGCGGTTGCACGCCGCGGCCATAGGACAGGCGGAAGGTGTCGGCGTCGGTCGGCCGCCAGGCGACGGTGGCGTTGGCGCTGGTCTTGGTGATGTCGCGGTCCCACAGCGCGTTGTTGGCGTTGGGCGAGCGCGGCAGGAAGGGACCCGATCGCTCCAGGGACATCTTGTCGACCCGCAGGGCGACGGTGGTGGCCAGCTTCGGATTGATCTGCCAGTTCCACATGCCCGAGCCGGACACCACGTCATAGCTGACGTCGGAGGTGTTCATCGGCGCGATGTTCAAGGTGTTGTGGCGGTATTCCGCGCCCACCCGGAAGGTGTGGGCCGTGCCGACCTTGAACAGGTCCTGCAGGCTGGCCACCGTGATGGTGTTTTCCCAGTTGATGCCGCCGGCGATGGCGTACTTCGCCGTCAGCTGGTTCTGATAGACCTGTGCCTGGATCGTCCCGAACCGCGTGTCCGAGGTCAGGGTCGCCTTCTCGGAATTGGTGATGGCTTTGGCCACCGAATAGGAGGTGCCCGTCGCCATCAGGGATTCCTGGACATTGGCCCAGGAGCCTTCCACCCGCAGGGTGGTCGAGGCGCCCAGTTGCGCCACGGCGTCCAGGTTGGCCGTCACGGCGCGGGGATCGTGGACCTGATCGACGGTCACGGGCGTGCCGACGCGATCCCATTCGTCCTGCCGGCTGGCGCCGACCGAGAGGCGGGCCGAGAGGGCTTCGCCGAGCTTGAAGCTGCTGACCAGGGAGCCCTGGCTGAAGCCGTTCGTGCCGACCCGCGCGGTGACCACGTCGGTGTCGTCGAACTGCGGGTTGTAGGTGATGATGTTGACGACGCCGGACACGGCGTTGAAGCCGAACAGGGCGCTATTGGGGCCCTTCACCACCTCGATCTGGCGGATTTCTTCCAGCTGGACCGGGATGGTGGCCCAGATGGTCATGCCGTAGTGGTCCAGATAGACTTGGCGGCCGTTGACCAGCACCAGCAGGCGCGGCGAGCTGATCTGGTTGTAGCCCCGTACATTGACGTCCGTCTGGCCGGCCGAGCTGTTCAGCGCGTCCACGCCGGCCACGCGCTGCAGCAGCGCCTGCAGGTTGGTGGCGCCGGAGCGGCGGATCTCGTCGGCCGAGATGATCTGCATGTCGGCCGGGGCTTCGGTGGAGCGCTGGGGCGAGCCGGTGGCCGAGGTGGTCACGGGTTCGCCGAACAGCTGCTCGAGAGAGCCGTAGTCGATCGACTGGGCCGACGCAGGGAGAGCCGCGGCGAGCGCCAGGCCGGCGGCTGCGCCGGCGAGAAGGTGGGTCTTGTTCATGGGAGGTTCCTTGGCCGCTCGGCTCAGATTTCGGTGATCATCATGCGGAAGGCGGCCTTGAAGCTCGCCCCGACAGCCGCGGCCGCCGCCCGGTTCACGGTGATGCTCACCTTCGGTTCGGTCTCGACGCCCATGGCGCAGGCGCCCGACCGGACACACGCCATGTCGGAGCCGATGGTGATCAGCTTCTTGCCCTTGGCGGCCGAGCCGACCGCGCCGTAGTTGACGCCCCCGGTCACGAACAGCGCCTGGACGCCCGCCGCGCCGCCGACGGCGTCAGCTTCAATCGCCTTGCCCACCAGGGTCAGGGTTCCGGCCGCGTAGCCCGAGCCCAGAGCCGCCATCAGGGCGTTCTTTTCCGCCACCGAGGCCGGCTTGGACGGGTCAAACACCACGCCCAGCGTCGCCTTACCGGCAGGTCCGTTCTCCAGGAAGGTGAGCGCACGGCCCGCCACCCCAAGGTCCTTCGCCGCGTCCGCGTGCACCACGCCCGGCGCCGCAAGCGCCAGGACCGCAGCGATGGCGCCGCAATTAATCTTGAATTGGTTCTGCATCTTTTCCCCTCGCCCCATCTGGGTCGACGACAAAGCATGCAGTACCGTCTTGAATAAGCAAACTAAGGCGGGATCCTATACCTTTCTTACGGAAATATAAGATACGCGTTACGCAGGATCAATTTGGTCATACTTTAGGTTAACGGCGGCTCAGGTTGGGTCATACCTCCAATTATACAGATCGAAATCTGTGATGATTGGATTTTTGACACCGAATGACAAAAGCGCCAGGGCGACGTCATCAATAGCGCGCAAGCAGCGCCTAGCCGGCGACCGAAGCAGTAAGGCGGTATGGCCGGTGCGGAAAACTGCTGGCTTAACCAAACTTGACTGTTGTGGACATGATGTCGCACCCGCCCGGCGGTGCGCCGAACGGGTGCGAAAAAGCCTTAAAATTCAGAAGAGCACACCCAGGATGGGGTCAGACTTCGCCACACCCCCAGGTCGAGTTCGTCGGGCCGCGGGGTTCGCGCGGCCCGCCGCGCTGGTCAGATCGCCGAGGTCGTGACCATGGCCCAGACGATGCGGCCCAGGGCCCCGAACATCAGCACCGCGGTCGCCAGGAGCTGGATCAGGAAGCCCGCCTCGCGCTTGCCGGGATCGGCCACATAGCCGGTGGCGTAGAGGATGCGGCCCACGATCCAGACCAGGCCGGCGACGGCCGCGATCCGGTCATCCCAATAGACCGCGAACAGCCACAGGCTGGGCAGGAAGATCGGCAGCCACTCCAGGGTGTTGGCCTGGACGCGGACGCTGCGCTCCAGGAGCGGGTCCCCGGTCATGGTCGGGGCGGCGATGCCGGTCTTGCGTCGGGCGCCCCCGACACGCAGGCCCATCCAGAAATAGACAAGCAGCGCCAAAAGCGTGACGATGGCGACTTCGTAGTGCGGTTCCATAGTTCCCCCTGATTTGAAGTCTGCTGCGGTTCTTTCTGCGCAGCCAGGGGCGCAAGTTCGCATGGCGTACGCCGCACGGGAACCTCCCGCCGGCCCTTCAGCGTTTTTGCAGACACCACGGCCATCCAGGAGGACCCGGATGCCTACCGAATCCGCCCAGATCCGCGACATTCGCTATGACGAAAGCCGCGCCAAGCTGACCGTCGATTTCGAAGATGGGGCGGCCCACGTCTATGTGGGCGTGCCCGGCGAGGTGCACCGAAGCTTCATGGTCGCCTCATGCCGGGAGGATTTCCTCGCCGAGGAAATCTCCGACCAATATCCCTATAACCGATTGACCTCGCGGTAGATTTACCGGCCGTCCTGGTAGGGCGCCGAGGCCTTCTTGAGGATGATGTCGTGGGTGGAGTCCGCCACCCCGGCCAGGACGAACTGCACCGCCATGGCGCAGAGGATCAGGCCCAGCACCCGCACCACGATGGTCAGGCCGATCTTGCCCAAGAGCCGGGTGATCAGCGGGCTGGCCCAGAAGCTCAGCATCACGCTCAGCGACACCGCCGCGATCACCGCCACCCCGATGGCCGCGCCGGCAAGGCCGAACTCCTTGGCCGAGGCGGCGTAGATCACCACGGTGGAGATGGCCCCCGGCCCGATCAGCAGCGGCATGGCGAAGGGCACGATCATGCGCTCAAAGCGCCGCCGCGCATGGGCCCGGCCCTCGCCCTCCACCGCCTCGCCGGCCCCGGCGAAGGTGGTGACGAAGTCATCCCGGGCCATGTCGAGCCCCAGCAGGAACAGGATGATGCCGCCGGCGATCCGGAAGGCCGGCAGGGAGATGCCGAAGAAGGCCAGCAGGCTGAGGCCCGAGAAGTAGAAGAAGGTCAGGAAGAACAGGACGAAGAGCGCGATGTAGAAGGCGATCAGCCGCGCGTCCCGGCTCTTGGTCCCTGAGGTCGCGGCCGCGAACAGCGGCACGTTGCCGATCGGATCGATCAGGGCGAAGAGGGCGACGAAGAAGTTGACGGCGAAGTCCTGCGGGCTCATGAGCGCCTCTTAGCCCAATTCGTCCGCTTCGCCGACCTCCGCCGTGCGAGAGGCCGCGCGCCCCTGCCTGGAGAGCGCTTCCATGTCCAGTCTCGTCGCCGAACTTCCCGCCAAGGCCGATCCCCGCCTGATCGTGCCGCTGGACCTGCCCACCGCCGATGAGGCCCGGGCCATGGTCGAAGCCCTGGGGGACATGGTCAGCTTCTATAAAGTCGGCCTGGAGCTGTTCGCCACCGACGGCATGGGCCTGGCCCGCGAACTCAAGAGCCAGGGCAAGCAGGTGTTCCTGGACTGGAAGCTGCACGATATCGGCACCACGGTGCAGCGCGCCGCCGCCGTCCTGGCCGACACCGGCTGTGACCTGCTGACCGTGCATGGCGAGCCGCAGGTGATGGCCTCGGCGGTGCGTGGCAAGGGCCGCTCTGACCTGAAGATCCTGGCTGTGACCGTGCTGACCAGCCTGACCGACGCCGACCTGGTCGAGATGGGCTACGCCCACGGGGCGCGGGCCCTGGTCGAGCGGCGGATCCACCAGGCGGTGGAGGCCGGCTGCGACGGGGTGGTGGCCAGCCCGCACGAGGCCGCGCTCGCCCGCGCCATCGGCGGCAAGGACTTCCTGGTGGTGACGCCGGGGGTGCGCCCCGACTGGGCGGCCAAGAACGATCAGGCCCGCGCCGCGACCCCGGCAGAGGCGCTGAAGTCCGGTGCCTCTCACATCGTCTGCGGCCGTCCGATCACCGCCGCCAATGAGCCCCAGGCCGCGGCCCGACGCATCGTGGCGGAGATGGCCGGCGCCTGATCCGGCTTAGTGGCCGCAGCCGCCGCCGCAGCCACCGGGCTTGCCGTGGCCGCCCTTGCCGCCGCCGCCGATGCGCACGGTGACATGGCTGCTGGCCGAGGCCGAGGCGGTGGCGCTGGCCCGGGCCGAGGCCCCTGAGCCTGATCCGGACCCGGAGCCGCCGCCCACGATGACATAGCCGCCCCCGCTATAGCCGCCCTCGGGGATCGGGCCGACGCCGCCGTCATAGGCGAACTCCGGCCCCAGGGTGAGCGCGCCGACACAGGTCCCGCAGGGCGGGGCCGGCGGCGGGACACAGCAGGGCGGCGCGCCGCAGCAGCGCGCCCGGGGCGGCGCATAGTATTGGGCGGCGTAGCCATAGGTGGGCACGCCATAGCCCTGGGCCACCTGCAGAGGCGCCTCGCGGACCGGCGCAGCGCAGCCGGCCAGGGCGAGGGTCAGGCCGATCAGGGCCAGGCCAAGGACAGGCTTGAACATGGGACGCACTCCGCCGGAACTGGCGAAAGCCTAGGGTTGTCCCCTGACGCACGCGACCGTTCGCCCCTGGCGGGCGATGACCACTCGCCTGACGGCGCGCAATTTAACCTTAAGCGTTCAAAGGCTTGGCTCAGAAGTCTGAGGCGATGCCCTTGCGCTCCCAGTCGCCGAACCGGGTCGGCTCCGGGCCCGCGGGTCCGCCCAGCTCGTGGGGCTGCGCCTCGGCCCCTACCTTCGCCTCAGCCTGTCGCCGCGCCTCGGCCTCTTCCAGGGCGCGGATGGCGGCCGCGCTGAGCGGCTTGTCGGGGGCGGCGTTGGGGGGAAGCGGGGCGGACATGGCTCTCATCTAGTCCGCCGCCGTCCCCGGTTCCAGGGGTGAGAGATGAGAGCGGGCTTGCGCAGGAGCCCAGAAGCGGGCACGCCGCGCCGGTGACTGAGACCTCTGACGATATCCGCGGCCTGCCCGCCCGCCGCGCCGCCCTCGACCTGCTCACCGCCGCCCTCGCCCGCCGCAGCGGCCTGGACGAGGCGGCCGGCGCCAACGCCTTTCGCGGGCTGGAG
>NZ_JBHTLQ010000069.1:0-14867 GCF_042679085.1 Phenylobacterium conjunctum
CGGCTCCGCAGACCAGCCCGCCACCCGCCGCCCTGCCGGCCGCGCCGCAGCCCTATGCGCCGCCGACGCCCATCTCCTACGCCCGGCCGCCGCGGCCCGCGGTGGGAGACCCGGTCCATATCGATGAGTTGGGCAAGACGCCGGACAGCCCGCCCACCCAGACCGACCTGAACTATGAGGCCCGGATCCGCGGCTCGTTCGCCTCCGCCCAGGGGATGCAGGGGCCGCTCGATGGCCGCTGGGTGCTGCGCGGCCTGGATGGCGCGGCGCTCTATGACCTGCAACTGGTGGACAAGAACAACGGCGTGCTCGAAGGCGCCTGGCGCGATCCCCGCCGCCGGGCCGCCGCTGACGCCTCCGGCTTTGTCGATGTGATCGAGCGCACCGGCGGCGCGGTCACCGCCCGCTTCCAGATCCGCGCCAACGGCCAGCAGGCCCAGCTCTCCCTCAGCTTCCAGGGCGACGGGGCCTGGTCGGGGGACCTCACGGAGGGCGGCGAGCGCCGCGCCGTGACGATGCGGCGGGAGTAGGGTCTAGCTCGGCGCGAGCAAATTGACCGGGCGAATGGCGTTCGTGAGGTCGAACCTCAGCTTGTTCCTGCGGCTGATCGCCTGGATGAGCTCAGCGTCAGCGACGCGATCATCCAGCCACTCGGTCATCTCATTCAGGGCTGCGATGCGGGTCTGCAGCGCCACGAGGTAGCGCTTTTCAGCCTCCTTCGTCGCCCCGCTCGCGCCCAGTTCCGGCGGCGCGGACAGCGCCCCGTCGATCGCCACCGGCGGCGTGAAGGAGGGGAAGCCCGATAACTCAAGAGGATCGCCGGCGCCCGCCAAGGCGCGGGGCACATAGGCTATTGGAGCGGTGTCGGCGCCATTCAGCTTGACCGCGAGGTTGGCTACCACGTTTGCCGCCGAGCGCACCACGACGCCAAACACGTCGGTTGATCTGGCGCGAACCGCGCGGTCGCCGTTGCTGATCAGCTCGTCGATCTGGTTCAGGTCGTTGGCGAGCCACACGGCGGACTGGGCCTTGCAAGCGTCGGCCCCGGGCGGGCAGAGCTTGCGTCGCGCGGCGCGCAGTTTGGAATAGGTCTTGAACAGCTCCGAGCATCTCGCGGAGGCGTCTCGCCGGAAGACCTCCGCGGCGACCTTCGCGGGGCCGTCCGTAAATCCATTGGGCGCCGACGGCAGACCGCAGGCGACCAGGTAGCGCGACGAGAAGTCCGTCTTCGCCAGCGGCGTCGCCGCCAGCTCACCATCTGCGTTCCTAATGTTAGCCGTCCAGGTGTAGGGGGCGGTCATCTCGTCCAGTCCAGCCGCGGCGGTGTCCAGCTGGACGGACCGGAAGATCGCGATGCGGGCGGCCTGCGCCCCCGAAGCATAGATCAGTGCGCGGCTCTTAGTCCCACTGAGTTCGTCGTAGATCAGGCCCACCGTACCGGCGCCCTTCCACCACTCGAGGGTGTCCGCCTTAGACCAATGCGACTGCCCCAGGATGGCCCCGCCGAAGCCCGTGGTCGTGACGATGGCGTCCAGATTGGCTGCGGCCTCACGGTCCCCGGCGATGGACTTGTATGAGACGATCGCCGCGACCCCGACCCGTTGGACGCATCGGTAGACTTCGTCCGGCCTCAGCGTTCCGGTCTGCGATGAATCCAGCAGGTCCCGTGCCGTGGTCCCGCCCAGCGCCGCTCCGGACAGCAGGCAATTGTTGAGCGCAAGGGACAGAGCCACGCGGGGTGAGCCGGCGCGTCCTGGCTTGCTGTTCCCCTTGGGATCGTCCGGATGGAAGGATCGCCCGGTGAGGTGCCGAAAGACGGTCTCCTCGCCAACCTGCAACCTTGCGTCGTTCGCTGCGGGAGCGGCCCCTTGTGCGCCGGCCGTGGGAGCCGCCACCACCGGAGCCGCCCCGGGGGCGGTCGCAGCCGTAGCCGGCGCCGCCAGCAACGCCATCCCGCAGGCCAAAGCCGCTACACGCTGGAACCGCACCATGACCGCCCCCGATCTTGTTGGATACGGGTCAAGTCATGACGCAATTTTTCAGAGTTAACAATATTTATACAACCTGGGCGAATCAAAGCCCCAGGGACTTGCGCGCGGTCTCCACCGCATAGGCCAGGACGTCCGCCTCGTAGGGCTCGGCGGGGCTGTGGCCCCAGACCGGGCCTGGCCAGGCAGGGTCGCCGAAGCTGCGGCCCACCACATGGACGTGCAGCTGGGGCGTGACATTGCCCAGGGCGCCGACGTTCAGCTTGTCCACCGGCAGGCCCAGGGCCTGGCCCAAAGCCTTCACCGCCCGGCCAGTGCGCACGATCTCGGTCATCAGCCGACCCTGGTCCGGGGTCATCAGGTCCTCCAACTCGCGGGCGTCGGCCACGCGGGGGATCAGGACCAGCCAGGGATAGCGCGCATCGGTCTGCAGGCGGACATGACACAGGGGCAGGTCTCCCACCGAGGCGGAGGTGGGCGGGAAGGCGGGGTCGAGGGCGAAGGCGGTCATCGCCCCCGAGCTTGGGCGCGACTTGGGGCCCCGGCAAGGGCCGGCGCGCATATGCGGCATTGCAGCAGGCGCCTCACTTGAGCTACGCAGCCGCGACCTCATTGGACGGCCCGCCGCCCGAAAACCTCTGGAGCAGCATCATGAGCAAGAAGCCCATCCGCGTGGCGGTGACCGGCGCCGCCGGCAACATCGGTTACGCCCTCCTTTTCCGCATCGCCTCGGGCGAAATGCTGGGCAAGGACCAGCCGGTGATCCTGCAGCTGCTGGAGATTCCGGTGGAAGGCCCGCAGAAGGCCCTGAAGGGCGTGGCCATGGAGCTGGAAGACTGCGCCTTCCCGCTGCTGCAGGACATGGTCCTGACCGGCGACCCGAACGAAGCCTTCAAGGACGCCAACTGGTGCCTGCTGGTCGGCTCCAAGCCGCGCGGCCCCGGCATGGAGCGCGCCGACCTCCTGAAGGACAACGGCAAGATCTTCATCGCCCAGGGCAAGGCCATCGACGCCGTCGCCGCTGACGACGCCCGCGTCGCCGTGGTCGGCAACCCCTGCAACACCAACGTGATGATCGCCGCGGCCCAGGCCAAGCGCCTGCCGTCCGACCGCTTCACCGCCATGGTGCGCCTGGACGAGAACCGCGGCCGCGCCCAACTGGCCAAGAAGGCCGGCGTGTCGATCAACGACGTGTCCGACCTGTACATCTACGGCAACCACTCGCCGACCATGTTCGCCGACTTCACCCACGCCAAGATCGGCGGCAAGGCCGCCGCCGACGTGATCGGCGACGAAGCCTGGCTGAAGAACGACTACCTGCCCACCGTCGGCAAGCGCGGCGCGGCCATCATCGAAGCCCGCGGCCTGTCCTCGGCGGCCTCGGCGGCCAACGCCCTGATCGACCACGTCCGCGACCTGACCATCCCGGGCACCGTCCACTCGGTGGCTGTGAAGTCGGAAGGCCGCTACGGCTTCAACCCCGACGTCTGGGCCGGCATGCCGGTGAAGACCACCGCCAACGGCTTTGAAGTCATCGAGTCCTTCGAGATGGACGACTTCGCCAAGTCCAAGATCGCCCTGACCAACGACGAGCTGGTCGGCGAGCGCGAGACCATCAAGGACCTGCTGGCCTAAAGGTCAGGGTCCTGAGCCAGCGCCTCGAGCTCGCTGACGCGGGTCTCGTAGGCGCTGGCCAGGTCATCAGGTGAAGCCAGGGCGGCCTGTTCGCGGGCCGCCAGCCAGGCGGCCTGGGCCCGGCCCAGGTCTCCCGGATCGGCCTGCTGCAGGCGGGCCTTACGATAGGCGGCGTCCAGCCGCCGGTCCCACCGGGCGAGGCCCGGATCCACACACACCATCTTTTCGGCCAGGGTCGTGGCCCGACGACAGTCGAAGCTCGGCCGGTCGGCGCGCGCCACGGTCTCCGAGGCCATGGCGGGTCCGCCGGACAGCTCGGGCAGCACTTCGAGCGGCGAGGTGGGTGGCGGGGTCTCGACGATAATGCGCAGGCCCTGGCCGGAAGGCGTGCCGGACGCCTCAGCCACGGGGCGGGGCGGCGCGGGCGGATGCGGTTTCACCCAGGCGGCGAGGGCGACGCCCAGCAGGCCGGCGCTGAGCACGCCGGCGGCGAGGCTGACCGTGATCAGGCGGGAGGCGTCAGGCCGGCCCAGGGTCGGCGATGGGCTGCTGTTCAGGGTGGGCTGAAGACTGAGAGGGTCGGCGGCGAACATCGCTGTGGGTCCTGAAGTCCGCCCCGTGCGCCGCAACACTCGCGGGCGACGGGATCGGATGCGCCACAATTTCGCCTTGCGCCTGAATTGCCGATGAACGTCGATGACAGCCTAGGGGTGTGCTCCCCTAGATCCACCCTTGCTCGCGCAGCAGTCGGGCGTAGGTGCGGCTGACGGGGACTTCAGAGCCGTCCTTCAGGGTCAGGACCGCGCGGCCGTCGCCCCGGCGGGCGTCGGCGATGGCGTCCCGGGCGACCCACCAGGAGCGGTGGACCTGTGCGCCCTCGATGCCCTCCAGCTCGGCCACGGCGTCGGCCAGGCGCAGCAGGATCAGGTCCTGGCCCTTGGAGGTGTGCAGGCGGAGGTAATGGTCCTCGGCCTCCACGGCCCAGACCTCGGCGCCGCGGAGCTTGAGCGGCAGGCGCTCCAGGAACCGCACCGGCGGTGGGGTGGGTGAGGGCGAGGCGTGGGTGGCCAGCAGATGGGCGTGGCGGTTCAGGCCGACGGCGAGGCTTGAGAAACCAAGGCAGCTGACCAGGGTGACGAAGCTGTAGCCTGGCAGGGCTGAGATCGGATCGCCGCCGTGGGGCGTGATGTGCGGCGTGGCCCAGGCGACCAGGGTCATGGGCGGGGTCATGATCACGCCGGAGATCAGCCCCTGGAGCCAGCGGCGGTCGTTGAACTGGGGCAGCAGCCGACAGGTCAGCCGGAAGGTCAGCAGGCCCAGGAGCGCCCCGGCCCACGAGATCGGCAGCATGTAGACCATGCGCAGCAGGATCGGGATGTGCAGGGTCCCGAAGGCGCCGATGAAGCCCAGGAAGGCGCCGACGATGCTGGCGCCAACCACGGTTCGGCGCACCGCCGCCCAGGTGATCGGGTCCGCCGCCGGCGAAGCGTGAACGGCGGGCGCTGTCGGCTGGCGCAGCGGCGGCGTCATCCGGCGTAACGGCCTTTGTCCATCGGAAAGCAAGGCTCCAGACGGGTTGTGACGGCGCGGCGGTCATCGCCGGCCCCCCAAGCCTCTGAGGAGATAGAACATGTCGCTGGTTTCGCAAACGCCCCGCCCGGCGGTCCTGGGCTCCATCGGCTTGCGTGCGCTGGCGGTGGGCGCCCTGGTGGCGGCCGCGACCTTTCCCCTTCGCCATCAGATCGCCGGGGCGCTGGCCTCGGCCTCCCCGCATGCGCCGGACATGGTCCTGTTCCAGCATCTCTCCCTGGCGGTGAAGGCCCACCTCTTGGCCGCGCTCGCCGCCCTGGTCCTGGGGGCGGTGCTGATGACGGTGCGCAAGGGGCGGACCTTCCACCGGGTGGCGGGCTGGGGCTGGGTGGTGCTGGTGGCGGTGGTGGCGATCTCGTCCCTGTTCATCACCGGCCTGAACCGGGGTCACTGGTCGCTGCTGCACCTCTTGACCGGCTGGACGATGATCATCCTGCCCCTGGCGGTGATCGCGGCGCGGCGGCATGTGGTGGGCCGTCATCGGCGGATGATGATGGGCCTGTTCTATGGCGGCTTCGCCATCAACCTGGCCTTCGCCTTCATCCCCGGCCGCGTCCTGTGGTCGCTAGTTCTGGGCTAGGACGGTTCTCGCCCCGAACGCGTCACGCTTCGGCCAAGATCGGCGCGCTAAGCCAAGATGACGGACCCCGGCGGTCCGGTGGCGAGGCGCAGATGGCCGACTATATCTTCCACGATCCCAGCGGACGGCGCGCCCGGCGCGCAGGTCTGATCGGCGGGCTCGCCGCGGCCCTCTTGGTGGCGCTGACCGCTGGATTTCTGGCGACGCTAGCCTTCGCGCCCCGGCTGCCGACCCTGCAGCTGTCCGACCCCAGGGTTCTGCGCGCCCTGCACCAGGAGACCGCCAAGCATCTGCACGGCAAGCCGGCCTGGAGCCGGCTGCCCCAGCCGCACCTGAAGCCCTCCAGCCCCACTCAGGGCGAGCCGTTGAGCCTGGGCTTCTACGTCTCCTGGGACGAGCAGTCGCGGGTCAGCCTGGCCCGGCATGTAGCCGACCTGGACGTGGTGGCGCCTCAGTGGATCGCCCTGGCCGGCGGGTCTGGCGCGACAACCCTGACCAGTGATCCCCAGGCCGAAGCCATCATCGCCGGCGCGCCCAACCACCCCGCCCTGATGCCGGTGGTCCACAACGCCCAGGACGGGGTCTGGCGCTCCAGTTGGGCCGACCGGGTGATCCTGGATCCGACCAGCCGCGCCCGCCTGATCGCCGGCCTGACCGACCTGGCCGCCAAGCGCGGCTACGCCGGCTACATCTTTGACCTGGAAAACCTGTCGCCCCGGGCGGCGGCGGCCTATCCCGCCTTCCTCGCCCAGGCCCGGGCGGCGCTCAAGTCGATGAACCGGCAGGTCTGGCTGACCGCGCCGGTGGATGACCCCGACTGGCCGCTGATGCGCCTGCAGAAAGCCGCCGACGTCATCGTGCTGATGGCCTATGACGAGCACTACCTGACCGGCGACCCCGGCCCGCCGGCGTCCCAGGCCTGGTTCCAGGCGCGCCTGGCGGAAGCGATGGCGCGGCTCGACCCGGCGCGGACCGTCGTCGCCCTGGGTTCCTACGGCTATGACTGGTCCCTGAAGAGCCGGTTCGCCGACCTGGGCGCGGGCGCGGTGACCTTTGCCGAGGCCACCCAGGCCGCCCACGATTCCAACGCCGTCATGGCGATGGACCCGGCCTCGCTGAACACCACCTACGGCTACCAGGACGAGACCGGCCGCGATCACCAGGTCTGGCTGCTCGACGCCGCGGCGACCTTCAACCAGATCAAGGTGGCCGACGCCTTCCGGCCGCTGGGCTATGGCCTCTGGCGCCTGGGGTCCGAGGACCCGGGGGTCTGGAGCCTGCTGCCGCACGCCTATGGCCGGGTCAAGGCGGACGCCCTGTCGACCATGGCGCCTGGCCAGGACGTGGATTTCGATGGGGGCGGCGAGGTGCTGAAGGTGACCGCCCAGCCGACGCCCGGACGCCGCACCCTGGCCACCGACGCCGCCACAGGCCTGATCTCGTCAGAGACCTATGACGTCCTGCCGACCTCCTATGTGATCCAGCGCTATGGCTTCCAGCCGGGCAAGGTGGCGATCACCTTCGACGACGGGCCGGACCGCCGCTGGACGCCCAAGATCCTCGACATCCTCAAGGCCAAGGCGGCCCGGGCGACCTTCTTCGTCATCGGCGAGAACATGGCCCGCTACCCCGACCTCGTCGCCCGCGAGGTGCGTGAGGGCCAGATGGTGGGCGGGCACACCTGGACCCACCCCAATATCGCTGAGACCCCGACGGCCCAGACCGAGATCGAGCTCAACGCCACCCAGCGTCTGTTCGAGACCTTGACCGGCCGGTCCATGCGGCTGTTCCGGCCGCCCTATTTCGGCGACGCCGAGCCCTCGACGCCCAAGGAGGTTGAGCCCCTGCTGGTGGCCCAGAAGCTGGGCTACCTGACCGTGGGCCTGCGCATCGACCCGGACGACTGGAAGAAGCCGGACGCCAGCCTGATCGTCCAGCGCGCCTTGGACGGCCTGGCCCGCACCGGTCCGCACCAGGGCCAGATCCTGCTGCTGCACGACTCCGGCGGCGACCGTAGCCGCACGGTCCAGGCCCTGCCCGTCCTGATCGACGCCCTGCGCGCCCACGGCTACCAGATCGTCACGGTGGATCAGCTGGCCGGGATGACGCCGCAACAGGCCCTGCCGCCCACCACCCGGGACAATTTCGAGCTGTTCCTGGATCGGCTGGGCTTTGGCCTGTTCCACGATATCCAGGCGACGCTCGGCGTCCTGTTCCTGGCCGCTATCGCGCTCGGGGTCCTGCGCCTGCTGCTGCTGGGCGGTCTGTCCCTGGTCCATGCGGCCCGGATCGGCGGGCGCACCCCGCCGCTGGCCTTCCCCGAGGACGGCCCCCTGGTCAGCGTGCTGATCCCCTGCTTCAACGAGGAGAAGGTGATCGAGGCCTCGGTGGCCCGGATCCTGGCGTCTCGCTGGCCGAGGCTTGAGGTCATCGTCCTCGACGACGGCTCCAAGGACGCCACCGCCACGGTCGTGAGCTCGGCCTATGCGGACGAGCCGCGGGTGCGGCTGATGAGCTTTGAGAACGGCGGTAAGGCCCGCGCCCTGAACCGCGGCCTGGCCGAGGCCAAGGGCGAGATCATCGTCGCCCTGGACGCCGACACCCAGTTCCCGGCCGACACCATCGCCCGCCTGGCCCGCTGGTTCGCCGATCCGAAGGTGGGCGCTGTCGCCGGCAACGCCCTGGTGGGCAACCGGGTCAACACGGTCACCCGCTGGCAGGCCCTGGAATATGTCACCGCCCAGAACCTCGAGCGGCGGGCCCTGGCGGCCCTCGGCGCGGTGACCGTGGTGCCGGGCGCCGTGGGGGCGTGGCGCAAGTCGGCCCTGGCCGAGCTGGGCGGCTATCCCGCCGACACCCTGGCCGAGGACCAGGACCTGACGCTTGCGGTGCAGCGCGCCGGCTGGCGGGTGGAGTTCGACCCCGAGGCGAGGGCCTATACCGAGGCGCCGGACACCGTGGAGGGCCTGCTCAAGCAGCGCTACCGCTGGTCCTTCGGCACCCTGCAGTGCCTGTGGAAGCATCGCGCCGGCCTGTTCGACGCCAAGCGGCCGGTGCTGGGCTTTGTCGCCCTGCCGCAGATCTGGCTGTTCCAGATCCTGTTGACCGTGGTGGCGCCGCTCGTTGACCTGGCGGTGGTCTGGAGCCTGGCGGCCGGCCTCTATGGCCTTGTGTCGCACCCGGTGGAATGGTCGGCGGACGATATCCTGCGGCCGCTGCTGTACTGGGCGGCGTTCATCCTGCTGGACCTGTCGGCAGGCGTGCTGGGCATGGCGCTCGAACGCAAGGCGCCCTGGGCCGATCTCGCCTGGCTGCCCGCTCAGCGCTTCGGCTATCGCCAGCTGATGTACTACGTGGTGCTGAAGTCGGTCGCGAGCGCCATCCAGGGCGCCCGTGTCGGCTGGGGGCGGCTGGAGCGCCGCGGGACCGTGGCGATGGGACGGGTCGGGTGATGACGCCAGGAGAGTGTGCTGACACCGGTGTCTATCCTGTATAAGATGCCGTAACGTGACGGGCGCAGGGCGGTTGCCACCTTAGTCCGGGGCGCCTATAAACCCGCGCACTCGCCCTCCCGGCGAACCCTTGAAACCCCGCTTTTCGGCGACTCATGAACATCCACGAGCATCAAGCCAAGGCCGTCCTCTCCGAGTTCGGCGTGGCGGTCCCGCGCGGCTTCGCCGCCTATACTGTCGACGAGGCCGTAGAC
Source organism: Phenylobacterium conjunctum (assembly GCF_042679085.1). NCBI lineage: Bacteria > Pseudomonadati > Pseudomonadota > Alphaproteobacteria > Caulobacterales > Caulobacteraceae > Phenylobacterium > Phenylobacterium conjunctum. The sequence goes on from NZ_JBHTLQ010000069.1 coordinate 9,500, forward strand.
GCGGCGAACAAGCTCGGCGGCCCGGTCTTCGTTGTGAAGTCCCAGATCCACGCCGGCGGGCGCGGCAAGGGCCGCTTCGAAGGCCTCGGTCCCGACGCCAAGGGCGGCGTCCGCGTCGTCAAGAGCGTCGACGAGGTCAAGGCCAATGCGGCCGAGATGCTGGGCCGCGTCCTGGTGACGCACCAGACGGGGCCGAAGGGCAAGCAGGTCAACCGCCTCTACATCGAAGAAGGCGCGGCGATCGCCAAGGAATTCTACCTGTCGCTGCTGGTCGACCGCGAAACGAGCCGGGTCTCGGTCGTGGCCTCCACCGAAGGCGGCATGGACATCGAGGACGTGGCCCACTCCACGCCCGACAAGATCCACACCTTCTCCATCGATCCGGCCAGCGGCGTGTTCCCGCACCATGGCCGTCGCCTGGCCAAGTCCCTGGGGCTGACCGGCGGCCTGGCCAAGGAAGCCGCGACGCTGCTGAACCAGCTGTACGCCGCGTTCCTGGCCAAGGACATGAGCATGCTGGAGATCAACCCGCTGATCGTCACCGGTGACGATCACCTGCGGGTGCTGGACGCCAAGGTCAGCTTCGACTCCAACGCCCTGTTCCGCCATCCGGAAATCGTCGCCCTGCGCGACGAGACCGAGGAGGACCCCAAGGAGATCGAGGCCTCCAAGTACGACCTCAGCTACATCGCCCTCGACGGCGAAATCGGCTGCATGGTCAACGGCGCGGGCCTGGCCATGGCCACCATGGACATCATCAAGCTCTACGGCGCCGAGCCGGCGAACTTCCTCGATGTCGGCGGCGGCGCGACCAAGGAAAAGGTCACCGCGGCCTTCAAGATCATCATGGCCGACCCCAACGTGAAGGGGATCCTGGTCAACATCTTCGGCGGCATCGCCCGCTGCGACATCCTGGCCCAGGGCGTGGTCGAGGCGGTGAAGGAGACGGGGCTCAGCGTTCCGCTCGTCGTCCGCCTGGAAGGCACCAACGCCCAGCAGGGCAAGGACATCATCAATAACTCCGGCCTGAACGTGATCGCCGCGAACGATCTGTCGGACGGCGCGGAAAAGATCGTCAAGGCCGTGCGGGGGGCCGCCTAATGTCCATCCTGATCGGCAAAGAAACGCGCGTCATCTGCCAGGGCATCACCGGCTCGCAAGGCACCTTCCACACCGAACAGGCCATCGCCTACGGCACCAAGATGGTCGGCGGCGTGACCCCCGGTAAGGGCGGCACCACCCACGTCGGCCTGCCGGTGTTCGACACCGTCGGCGAGGCGGTCAAGCAGACCGGCGCCGACGCCAGCGTGATCTACGTCCCGCCGCCGTTCGCGGCCGACTCGATCCTGGAGGCCATCGACGCGGAAATCCCGCTGATCATCTGCATCACCGAGGGCATCCCGGTGACCGACATGATCAAGGTGAAGCGCGCCCTGTCGGGCTCCAAGTCGCGCCTGATCGGCCCGAACTGCCCCGGCGTCCTGACCCCGGAAGCCTGCAAGATCGGCATCATGCCGGGCAATATCTTCAAGAAGGGCTCGGTGGGTGTTGTCTCGCGCTCCGGGACGCTTACCTACGAAGCCGTTTTCCAGACCTCGAATGTGGGCCTGGGCCAGACGACGGCGGTCGGCATCGGCGGCGACCCGGTCAAGGGGACCGAGTTCATCGACATGCTCGACCTGTTCCTGAAGGACCCGGAGACGGAATCGATCATCATGATCGGTGAAATCGGCGGTTCCGCGGAAGAAGATGCGGCGGAATTCATCAAGAATTCAGCCATCAAGAAGCCTATGGTCGGCTTCATTGCGGGACGCACCGCGCCGCCTGGGCGCCGGATGGGTCACGCAGGCGCGATCATTTCGGGCGGCAAGGGCGGGGCCGAGTCCAAGATCGCCGCGATGGAGGCTGCGGGCATCCGCGTGTCTCCGTCTCCGGCGAAGCTCGGTGAAACCCTCCTCGAAGTGCTCAAGGGCGCCTGAGGCACAATTCAAGCGTAGGGCGGTCCGCGCTCGGCTCCTTTTCCAGAAGCTCCGCGGTCCCCCGGGAAAGCGGATGAGATGGCGGACGACGGAAGTCTGATCAACGAGGTGCTCGCGGAGACCTCCTTCCTCTACGGCGGCAACGCCGCCTTTGTGGAGGGGCTCTATGCGAAATGGGCGGCCGACCCCAACTCGGTCGAACCCTCGTGGAAGGCCTTCTTCGCCTCCCTGCAGGACCGCGCCGACGCCCTGAAGGGCGTGGGGGCCAAGCCGGCCTGGACGCACAAGTCCGCGCCGGCGGCACGTCCCGACTGGCTCTCGGCCATCGACGGGCTCTGGCCCGCGGTCGAGGCCAAGGTCGGCGCCAAGATCGAACAGCGCCAGCCTTCGGCCAGCCCGGAAGCCGTCCGGGCCGCCACCCTGGATTCGCTGCGCGCGATCATGATGATCCGCGCCTACCGGATGCGGGGCCACCTGCGGGCGAATCTGGATCCGCTGGGGCTCAACATCCCGCCCGGCGACGCCAGCGAGCTTGATCCGTCGAGCTACGGCTTCACCGAGGCCGACTATGACCGGCCGATCTTCCTGGACTTCGTGCTTGGCCTCGAGACCGGCACGATCCGCGAGATCCTTGCGATCCTGAAGCGGACCTACTGCGCCGATGTCGGCGTCCAGTACATGCACATCTCCGACCCGGCCCAGAAGGCCTGGCTGCAGGAGCGCATCGAGGGCCGCGACAAGGAGATCGTCTTCACCAAGGAAGGCAAGATCGCCATCCTGAAGAAGCTGGTGGAGGCCGAAGGCTTCGAGCGCTTCCTGCACAAGCGGTTCCCCGGCACCAAGCGCTTCGGCCTGGACGGCGGCGAGGCCATGGTCCCGGCGCTGGAGCAGATCATCAAGCGCGGCGGCGCGCTGGGCGTGAAGGACATCGTCATCGGCATGCCGCACCGCGGCCGCCTGAACGTCCTGGCCGCCGTGATGGCCAAGCCGTACCACGTGATTTTCCACGAGTTCCAGGGCGGCTCCACCCTGCCGTCGGACGTGGAAGGCTCGGGCGACGTGAAGTACCACATGGGCGCGTCCTCGGACCGCGCCTTTGACGGCAACAACGTCCACCTGTCGCTGACCGCCAACCCGTCGCACCTGGAGATCGTCAATCCGGTGGTGCTGGGTAAGGCTCGCGCCAAGCAGGCGTTCGAGCTGCGCGAGAACTCTGAAGCCGGCCGCAGCCATGTGCTGCCGCTGCTGATGCACGGCGACGCGGCCTTCGCCGGCCAGGGCGTGGTCGCCGAGTGCTTCGCCATCTCCGGCGTGAAGGGCTTCCGCACCGGCGGGACCATCCACTTCATCGTCAACAACCAGATCGGCTTCACCACCGCGCCGCAGTATTCGCGCTCGTCGCCCTATCCGTCGGACGTGGCCCTGATGGTGGAAGCCCCGATCTTCCACGTGAACGGCGATGACCCGGAAGCTGTGACCTATGTGGCCAAGGTGGCCACCGAGTTCCGCCAGATGTTCGGCAAGGACGTCGTCATCGACATGTTCTGCTACCGGCGGTTCGGGCACAACGAAGGCGACGACCCGACCATGACGTCGCCCTTGATGTACGCCAAGATCAAGGACCACCCGACCACCCGCGAACTCTACAGCCGCCAGCTGATCGCAGAGGGCGTGGTCACCCGTGAGGATGTCGACGGCTGGATCGCCGAGTTCGACAGCTACCTCGACAAGGAGTTCGACGCCGGCAAGTCGTACCAGGCCAACAAGGCCGACTGGCTGGACGGCGCCTGGGCGGGCCTGGCCCTGCCCGATGGCGACGACCGTCGCGGCGACACCTCGGTGCCGCTGCAGAAGCTGATCGACCTGGGCCAGAAGATCACCGCCATTCCGGATCGCCTGGACGTCCACAAGACCGTCCGCCGCGCCATCGAGGGCCGCCGCCAGGCCTTCGAGAGCGGTGAAGGCCTGGACTGGGGCGCCGGCGAGCACCTGGCCTTCGCCACCCTGCTGGACGAGGGCTTCCCGGTCCGCCTGTCCGGCCAGGACAGCGTGCGCGGCACCTTCACCCACCGCCACTGCGACCTGATCGACCAGAAGACCGAGGAGCACTACACCCCGCTCCAGAACATCCGCCCCGGCCAGGCCCACTTCGAGGTGATCGACTCGGCCCTGTCGGAAGAGGCGGTGCTGGGCTTCGAGTACGGCTTCTCGCTTGCCGACCCCAAGACCCTGACCCTGTGGGAAGCCCAGTTCGGCGACTTCGCCAACGGCGCCCAGGTGGTCGTGGACCAGTTCATCTCGTCGGGCGAACGCAAGTGGCTGCGGATGAGCGGCCTCGTGATGCTGCTGCCGCACGGCTATGAAGGCCAGGGCCCTGAGCACTCATCGGCCCGCCTGGAGCGCTATCTGCAGCTCTGCGCCGAGGACAACATGCAGGTGGTGAACTGCACCACCCCGGCCAACTACTTCCACGTCCTGCGTCGGCAGATGCGCCGGGAGTTCCGCAAGCCGCTGATCGTGATGTCGCCCAAGTCGCTGCTGCGCCACAAGAAGGCGGTGTCGCGGCTGGTGGACCTGGCGGAGGGTTCGTCCTTCCACCGCGTCCTGCACGACGACGCCGAGCGCAAGCGCAACACCTCCATCGAGCTGGTGGCCCCGGAGAAGATCCGCCGCGTCGTGCTGTGCTCGGGCAAGGTCTATTACGACCTGCTCGACGCCCGCGAGGAAAAGGGCATCGACGACGTCTACCTGATGCGCCTGGAGCAGTTCTATCCGTGGCCGGTGAAGTCGCTGTCCACCGAGCTGTCGCGCTTCCCGAACGCCGAGCTGGTCTGGTGCCAGGAAGAGCCGAAGAACATGGGCGGCTGGACCTTCGTCGACCCGTGGCTGGAGCTGACCCTCGAGCGTCTGAAGGTGAAGTCCAAGCGCGCCCGCTATGTGGGCCGCCCGGCTTCGGCCTCCACCGCCGCCGGCCAGATGAGCCGGCACATGAAGGAGCTTCAGGCGTTCCTCGCCGAAGCCCTCGCCTGATCCCCCAAATCATACCCCTCTAGACCCCAGTAGAGACAGAAAGACCCGATCAATGGCCGACATCATGACGCCCGCCCTGGGCGAGTCCGTCACCGAAGCGACGGTGGCGCGCTGGGCGAAGAAGCCGGGCGAGGCGGTCAGGAAGGACGAGATCCTCGTCGAGCTCGAGACGGACAAGGTCAGCCTGGAAGTCGCGGCGCCCGCCGACGGCGTCCTGGAATCCATCTCCGCCGAGGAAGGCGCGACCGTCGAGCCGGGCGCCCTGCTCGGCCGCGTGACCGAAGGCGCGGCGGCCGCCAAGCCCGCCGCCGCTCCGGCCCCTAAGGCTGAAGCGCCCAAGGCTGAGGCGCCCAAGCCCG
>NZ_JBHTLQ010000070.1:0-14437 GCF_042679085.1 Phenylobacterium conjunctum
GTGGCCAGCGCTGCCGCCGCCAATGCGCCCGCATCTGGCGCCGCCCCCCCGTCTCTGCTGGTCGCCGCTCCGCCGCCGCCGCCTGGCGCCCGCCTGACCGCCGCCGATCCCCTGCCCCCGCTCGAGCTGGAAGCCTTCGCCGATGGCCTGATCCGCGACGCCATGGACCGCGAGCACATCGCCGGGGTCACGGTCTCGGTGGTGCAGAACGGCCAGGTGCTGCTGAAGAAGGGCTATGGCGCCGCCAGCCTGTCCCCGGCGCGCAAGGTTGATCCGGACACGACGCTGTTCCGCATCGGCTCGATCTCCAAGACCTTCACCTGGATCGCCCTGATGCGCGAGGTCGAGGCCGGCCGCATCCGCATCGACGGGCCGGTCAACCTGTACCTGCCTGAGACCCTGCAGGTCCGCGACCAGGGCTTCCGCGCGCCGGTGCGGGTGATCAACCTGATGGACCACTCGGCGGGCTTCGAGGACCGCGCGCTCGGCCAGCTCATCGAGCGCGACCTGCGCCGCGAGCGCCCCATGGTCGAGTACCTGCGCCAGGAACGGCCGCAGCGGGTGCATGCGCCCGGCGCCATGGCCAGCTATTCCAACTATGGCGCGGCCCTGGCCGGCGAAGCCGTGGCCTATGTCACCGGCAAGCCCTACGAGCAGCTGATCGAGGAGGAAATCTTCGCACCGCTTGGCCTGCGCCACACCACCTTCCGCGAGGTGCGCGCGGCCGGGAAGGACCTGGCCGCTCCCATGCCGGCCTATATGGCCCGCGACGTCTCGCAAGGCTTCCGCTGGACCGACGCCGGCTTCAAGGCCCGCCCCTATGAGCTGCTGGGCCACATCGCCCCGGCCGGCGCCGCCTCGTCCACCGCCGCCGACATGGCCCGCTACATGGCGGCCCTGCTGAACGACGGCGCCCTGGATGGCGCGACCCTGTTCGGGCCGCGCGCCGCCAAGGCCTTCCGCACCCCGATCCGCCAGGTCCCCGAGGGCATCAATGGCTGGGCCCATGGCTTCATCACCTATGACCTGCCCGGCGACCATCGGGGCTATGGCCACGACGGTGCGACCTTGAGCTTCGTCTCGCGGATGGTGGTGATCCCGGACCTGAAGCTAGGGGTGTTCATCTCCACCAACACCGAGACCGGCGGAGAGCTGGTCCGCCGATTCCCCGACCGGCTCGTGCGCCAGTTCTACCTGCGCCCGCAGATCTTCCCGCGCGCCGGCTCCCCGGCCCTCGCCGCCCAGGCCAAGCGCTATGAGGGTGACTATCTGGGCTCGCGCCGCGCCTATGGCGGGCTTGAGGGCTTCATCGGCCTGCTGCGCGCCGGGGTGAAGGTCGAGGTGTCGCCGGAGGGTCGGCTGCTGACCAGCGCCGGGGGCGAGACCCACGCCTGGGTTCCCGAGGGCGACCCCGCCCAGGGCCGCTTCATCTCGGCCACCGACGACCAGCGCCTGGCCTTCATCATGGAGAACGGCCGCGCCCGGGCCATGCTGGGCGCCATTGGCGAGCAGACCTACGAGCGGACCACGATCTGGCGCGAAGGCGGCCTGATGTCGATCCTGGCGGGCCTGACCCTGCTGTGCGCGGTGGCGACCTTCGCCGGCATCTTCGTGCGCAACCGCCGGGAGTTCCGCGAGACCTCGATCCAGAACCGCGCCGGCCTGATCCAGAACATCCAGTCGATCCTGTGGCTGACCAGCTTCAGCCTGTTCGGGGTGTGGCTGTCCAAGACCGGGGACACGGCCAATGTCATGTACAACTGGCCAGGCGCCTCGCTGCGCATCGCCTCGGCCTGCGCCGTGGTCTCGGCGGTGCTGACCCTGATCACCGCGGTGGCTGTTCCAGCCGTCTGGCGCGGCGGACGGCGAGTCGACAGCTGGAGTCAGATTCGTAAAGCCGGATTCACTTTTACGGTTCTGACCTATCTGGGCTTCTCGATCCTGCTGCTGCTCTGGGGCGCTCTGGAGCCCTGGCGCGGCTGATCCGGCGGGCGAGGTTCGCCCACCTAAGCCCTTCAATTGTTTCACTTTGATACAGACCCCGGGGATTGAAACCCGGGGTCAACCCTAACGCCTGTGGTGCGACAACGAGCGCCACCGAAATGACCGCGTTAGCCCAAACCTTAAACGCGTCGTTTACCATGGACTGGGTAAATCCTGCCTAGCGGCGGGCGATCTGCGTCTGTCCCGCGTACTGGGAAATAGGGGCGCTGCGCGTTGAACGGTTTCGTCGCCGCTTTGCAGGGTTTTGGTATCGGTCGCCTCGCAGCGATCCTGGGCATCGGCGCCGGCGTCGCCGCGGCCTTGTTCGCCATGACCATGAATCTGGGCCAGCCCAAGGCCCTGCTCTATTCCAACCTCGACCTGAAGGAGGCCGGGACCATCACCCAGGCCCTGGATCAGGCCGGGGTGAAGTACGAGGTCAAGGGCGACGGCTCCACCATCCTGGTGCCCCGGGACGAGGTGGCCTCAACCCGGCTGATGCTGTCCTCCAAGGGCCTGCCGACCTCGGGCTCGGTGGGCTATGAGATCTTCGACAACTCCAATGCGCTGGGCCAGACCGACTTCGTCCAGCAGCTGAACCGCCAGCGCGCCCTGGAGGGCGAACTGGCCCGCACCATCCAGAGCCTGGACGGCGTGACCTCGGCCCGCGTCCACCTGGTCCTGCCCAAGCGCGAACTGTTCGAGGAAGAGGCCCAGCAGCCGTCGGCCTCGGTGAGCATCGGGGTCGGCGGCCGCGAGCCCGGCGCGGACCAGGTCCGCGCCATCCAGAACCTGGTGGCCGGCGCCGTGCCGAACATGAAGCCCGACAAGGTCACCGTGGTCGACCAGCACGCCAAGACCCTGTCCGGCGGAGAGGCCGGCGACGCCCTGGCCGCCGACGGCCGCAAGAGCGAGGTCGAGGCCCGTATCGCCAAGTCGGTGAAGACCATGGTCGAGGGCCTGGTCGGGGCCGGCAAGGCCCGGGTCAATGTCACCGCCGACCTGGACCTGGCCCGCGTCACCACCCAGCAGGAGACCTATGATCCCGACGGCCAGGTGGTGCGGTCGGAATCGACCACCGAGAGCAGCTCCAAGGAGAACCAGCCGGACGCCAGCGGCGGGACCACGGCCACGGCCAACATCCCCGGCGGCGGCGCGGGCTCCAGCGCCACCAACTCCTCGGCCACCGGCGCCACGGAATCCACCACCAACTACGAGATCTCCAAGACCCTGCGCACCGAGACGGTCGAGCCGGGCCAGGTGAAGCGCATCAGCGTCGCCGTCGCCGTCGACGGCGCCACGGCCATCGGCAAGGACGGCAAGCCCGGCGCCTATACGCCCCGCACCGCCGAAGAGATGCAGCGTATCGAGCAACTGGTCCGCACCGCCGTGGGCTTCGACCAGAACCGCGGCGACCAGGTCACCGTCGTCAATGTCCGCTTCCCCACCGAGGCCGACCCGGACGGGGTGACCACGGCCAGCCCGCTGATGGGCTTCGACAAGAACGACATCATGCGCGGCGCCGAACTGCTGGTCCTGGCCATCGTCGCCGTGCTGATGATGCTGTTCGTGGTCCGTCCCCTGCTGCGCGGCGCGGGCGCTGGCGCCGGCGGCGGCGCGATGACCCTGCCGCCCCTGACCATGGCCGCCTCGCCGGGCGTGACCCGCATCGTCACCACCGCCGACGGCCAGCCCATGCAGATCCAGGTGGATCCCACCACCGGCCAGCCCCTGGCCCTGCCCGGCCCCGGCGGCGGCGAGATGGACAACAAGCTCGACATCGCCCGCATCGAAGGCCAGGTGAAGGCCTCGTCCGTGAAGCGCGTCGCCGAGTTCGTCGACAAGCACCCTGAAGAGTCGGTGTCGCTGCTGCGCACCTGGCTGCATGAGACCACCTGATGGCGGTCAAGGGTAAGGCCATCAATGACGTCTCGCGGCTGACCGGACCGGAAAAGGCCGCCGTGATCCTGCTCGCCCTGGGCGAGGATCACACGATCATCTGGCAACAGCTGGACGAGGAAGAGATCAAGGAGATCTCCCAGGCCATGGCCGGCCTCGGCAACGTCTCGTCCGGCGTGGTCGAGCAGCTGCTGGTCGACTTCATCTCCGGCATGTCGGGCGCGGGCTCGATCATGGGCTCCTTCGAGCAGACCCAGCGCCTGCTGGCCTCGTTCCTGCCGCCCGAGAAGGTCGACAACCTCATGGAGGAGATCCGCGGTCCCGCGGGTCGGACCATGTGGGACAAGCTGGGCAACGTGAACGAGGCGGTGCTCGCCAACTATCTGAAGAACGAATACCCCCAGACCGTCGCCGTGGTGCTGTCCAAGGTGAAGTCGGACCACGCCGCCCGCGTGCTGGCTTCCCTGCCCGAGGACTTCGCCCTGGAATGCGTGCAGCGGATGCTGCGCATGGAGCCGGTGCAGCGCGAGATCCTCGACAAGATCGAGCAGACCCTACGCATCGAGTTCATGTCGAACCTGGCCCGCACCTCGAAGCGCGACAGCCACGAGATGATGGCCGACATCTTCAACTCCTTCGACCGCCAGACCGAGGCGCGCTTCATCGCCGCCCTGGAAGAGCGCAACCGCGAGAGCGCCGAGCGCATCCGCGCGCTGATGTTCGTGTTCGAAGACCTGTCCAAGCTGGACCCCGGCGGCATCCAGACCCTGCTGCGCGGCGTCGACAAGGCCCAGCTGGGCCTGGCGCTCAAGGGCGCCTCGGATTCCCTTCGCGAGCAGTTCTTCTCCAACATGTCCGAGCGGGCCTCGAAGATCCTGCGCGAGGACATGGAGAACATGGGCCCTGTGCGTCTGAAGGACGTCGACGGCGCCCAGATGGCCATGGTCCAGGTCGCCAAGGACCTGGCCGCCAAGGGCGAGATCATGCTGGCCGGCAACAACAGCGAAGATGAGCTGATCTACTGATGTCCGAGCGCGCGCCCGAAAAGTTCGGCTTCGACACGGTGTTCGACAACGCCGGCGACGTCGCCTTCGCCCAGCCCCGGCCCAAGCGCCTGTTCCCGGCCGAGGAGGTCGAGGAGATCCGCGCCCGCGCCATGGCCGAGGGCGAACGCAAGGCCATGGCCTCGATCGCCGCCGAGCAGGCCCAGGCCCTGTCCGTCATCGCCGACTCCACCCGGCTCGCCCTGTCCAAGCTGGTCGAGGTGGCTCACGAGCACCGCCAGGGCTCCGCGGAGCTGGCGCTCGCTTGCGCCAAGGCCATCGCCGACGCCGCCCTGTTCCAGTTTCCGCAAGCCGTGATCCGCGAGGCCCTGGAATCCCTGGCCCGCGAGGTCGAGGCCGCGCCGCGCCTCCTGGTCTCCACCCGGCCGGAGCTGGTCGAGGCCCTGACCCAGGCCCTGGACGAGACCGCCCAGATCATCGGCTATCCCGGCCAGATCGTGGTCCGCGCCGCGCCAGGCGCGCCGCCGGCCGCCTTCACCCTCGATTTCGGCGACGGCCAGGCGAGCTTTGACCCGCAGGCCGCCTTCGAACGCGTCAGCCAGGCCCTGGAGGCGGCGCTCGCCGCCGAAGGCCTCCACGCCGAACCCCTCATCCCCGGAGTCTAAGGCGAATGTCTGAGAACGAACTCAAGCTCGACGAATTCGGTCCCGGCGATGGTCCGGCCATGGACTTCACCGAAGGCGAGGAGAAGTCGGCCACCGACCTGGCGCCGGTCTTCGATGTGCCGGTGTCCATCTCCGCCGTGCTGGGCCGGGCCCAGCTGTCGGTCTCCCAGCTGCTGCAGCTGGCCTCGGGCAGCGTGCTCGAGCTGGACCGCAAGGTCGGCGAGGCCATCGACATCTACGTCAACAATCGCCTGGTCGCCCGCGGCGAGGTCGTCATCGTCGACGAGCGCCTGGGCGTGACCATGACCGAAATCATCAAGGACGGCGACGGGCAGTCCTGATCGGACCGCCTGACTGAAGGAGTAAGAACATGCGGCTTCTGGTCGTCGGAAGACTGAACGGGCAACTCTCCACCGCCGTGAAGATGGCGATGTCGGCGGGCGCCAAGGTGAGCCACGTGGAGACCATCGCGGCCGCCACCCACGCCCTGCGCGCTGGCCAGGGGGCCGACCTCTTGCTGGTCGACTACGAGCTGGACATCGCCGCCCTGATCGCCGCCAACGAGAGCGAGCGAATCCGCGCGCCGGTGGTGGCCTGCGGCGTGGGCGCCGACCCGCAGAAGGCCGCCGACGCCATCCGCGCCGGGGCCAAGGAATTCATCCCGCTGCCGCCCGAGGCCGAGCTGATCGCCGCGGTGCTGTCGGCGGTGGCCGATGAGAACAAGCCGATGGTGGTGCGCGACACCGCCATGCAGCAGGTGATCCAGCTGGCCGACCAGGTGGCGCCGTCCGACGCCTCGATCCTGATCACCGGGGAAAGCGGCTCGGGTAAGGAAGTCATCGCCCGCTACGTGCACGAGAAGTCGCGCCGGGCCTCCAAGCCGTTCATCTCGGTCAACTGCGCCGCCATCCCTGAGAACCTGCTGGAGAGCGAGCTGTTCGGCCACGAGAAGGGCGCCTTCACCGGCGCCGTGGCCCGCCGGATCGGCAAGTTCGAGGAAGCCAACGGCGGCACCCTCCTGCTGGACGAAATCTCCGAGATGGACGCCCGCCTGCAGGCCAAGCTGCTACGCGCCATCCAGGAGCGCGAGATCGACCGCGTCGGCTCCAACAAGCCGGTGAAGGTGGACATACGCATCCTGGCCACCTCCAACCGCGACCTGGCCCAGGCGGTGAAAGAGGGGACGTTCCGCGAGGACCTGCTCTATCGCCTCAACGTCGTGAACCTGCGCCTGCCGCCCCTGCGCGAACGTCCCGGTGACATCGTCGTCCTGGCCGAGTTCTTCGTGAAGAAGTACGCCGCCGCCAACGGCATGGCTGAAAAGCCGATCTCGGCCGAGGCCAAGCGCCGGCTGGCTGCTCACCGCTGGCCGGGCAACGTGCGCGAGCTGGAAAACGCCATGCACCGCGCGGTGCTGCTCTCCACCGGGCCGGAAATCGAGGAAATGGCCATCCGCCTGCCGGACGGTCAGCCCCTGGCGGCCGCCGATCCGGGCAGCCGGGCGGCCCAGGCCGCGGCCAACGCCGCCGACGCCGTCAACCGCGCCTTCGTCGGCCAGACCGTGGCGGCCATGGAGCAGGCCCTGATCATCGACACCCTGGAGCACTGCCTGGGCAACCGGACCCATGCGGCCAACATCCTGGGCATCTCGATCCGGACCCTGCGCAACAAGCTGAAGGAATACAGCGAGGCCGGCGTGTCCGTGCCCGCGCCCCAGATGGGCGCCAGCGCCGCCTGATCCTTCGCGTCTTCAGCCTGTTTCCGAGTAGAGCCCTGTGACCGATTTCGCCTACAACGCCGGCGCCCGCCCCTCCCCGCGCGAGATGATGGGCTGGGTGATGCGTGGCGAGGTCGCCCTCGCCATCGGCGTGGTCGGCGTGATCGTCCTGTTGATCGTGCCCGTCCCGGCTTTCCTGCTGGACGTGCTGTTGTCGCTGTCGATCACCAGCGCGGTCCTCATCCTGATGACCTCGCTCCTGATCAAGCGGCCGCTGGAGTTCACCGCCTTTCCGACGGTGCTGCTGGTCACCACCCTCTACCGGCTGGCGCTCAACATCGCCTCGACCCGCCTGATCCTCGGCCACGGCCATGAGGGCGCGCACGGGGCCGGCAAGATCATCGAGGCCTTCGGGCGGCTGATCACCGGCGGCAATTTCGTCATCGGCCTGATCGTCTTCGCCATCCTGGTGCTGGTGAACTTCGTGGTCATCACCAAGGGTTCGAGCCGGATCGCCGAAGTGGCGGCCCGCTTCACCCTGGACTCCATGCCCGGCAAGCAGATGGCCATCGACGCCGACCTGTCGGCCGGCCTGATCGACGAAGCCACCGCCAAGCAACGCCGCAAGGAGGTCGAGCAGGAAAGCACCTTCTTCGGGGCCATGGACGGCGCCTCGAAGTTCGTGCGCGGCGACGCGGTCGCCGGCCTGGTCATCACCGCCATCAATGTCATCGGCGGGATCCTGATCGGGGTGGTGCAGCACAAGGTGCCGCTTGGCGAAGCCGCCGCCACCTACACCGTCATGACCATCGGTGACGGCCTGGTCACCCAGATCCCGGCCCTGGTCATCTCCATCGCCGCCGGCTTCCTGGTGTCGAAGTCGGGCGTGGAAGGCTCGGCCGACAAGGCCCTGGTCACCCAGCTGGCCATGAACCCTATCAGCCTCGGCATGGTGTCGGCCGCCTCGGGCGTCATCGCCCTGATCCCCGGCATGCCGATCATTCCCTTCGTCGCCGTCTCCATCGGCGCGGGCGTGCTGGCCTATCGCCGCGGCCAGAAGGTCAACGAGCCCGACGCCGTCGAGGTCCCGGCCGAGGCGGCGCCCGCCGAGCAGGAAGAAGAGCCGATCAGCCAGACCTTGGCCATCGACGAGATCAAGATCGAGCTGGGCTATGGCCTCCTGCCGCTGATCAACGACCTGGAGGGCCGCCGGCTCACCGACCAGATCAAGGCCCTGCGCAAGACCCTGGCGGCCGAGTACGGCTTCGTCATGCCCGCCGTGCGCATCCTCGACAACATGCGCCTGGACAGCCAGGGCTACCTGATCCGCATCAAGGAGATGGAGGCCGGCCAGGGCGCCGTGCGCCTGGGCTCGCTGATGGCCATGGACCCGCGCGGCGGCCAGGTGGAGCTGCCCGGCGAGCATGTCCGTGAGCCCGCCTTCGGCCTGCCGGCCACCTGGATCGACGACGGCCTGCGCGAGGAGGCGACCTTCCGCGGCTACACCATCGTCGACCCGGCCACGGTGCTGACCACGCACCTGACCGAGATCCTCAAGGAGAACATGCCGGACCTCCTGTCCTATGCAGAGGTCCAGAAGCTGCTCAAGGAGATGGCGCCGGAGCAGAAGAAGCTGGTCGACGACCTGGTGCCCTCGGTCGTCTCCATCGCCACCATCCAGCGCGTGCTGCAGGCCCTGCTGCGCGAACGGGTCTCGATCCGCGACCTGCCCTCGATCCTGGAAGGCATCGGCGAGGCCGCCCCGCACACCTCGTCCATCACCCTCCTGGTCGAACAGGTCCGCGGGCGGCTGGCGCGCCAGCTCAGCTTCGCCCACCGCGGCGACGACGGGGCCCTGCCGATCATCACCATGTCGGCCGAGTGGGAGAACGCCTTCGCCGACGCCCTCATCGGCCAGGGCGAGGAGAAGCAGCTGGCGCTCGCGCCCTCGCGCCTGCAGGAATTCATCCGCGGCGTCCGCGACGCCTTCGAGCGCGCGGCGCTCGCCGGCGACCAGCCGGTGCTGCTGACCAGCCCGCAGATCCGCCCCTATGTCCGCTCCATCATCGAGCGCTTCCGCGGCCAGACCCCGGTCATGAGCCAGAACGAGGTGCACCCGAAGGCGCGGCTGAAGACTGTCGGCTCAATCTGATTTTTACGACGTTGCGGCGGGGGCGGACGGCTGGTAGCGGTTCACCCTCCGGGATCGTGACAAACCCCCCTGGTTGGATATCGCATGCGGCCTACTCAACCCATCCGCCCGCGCGGCGGCTCGATCTGGGACCTGCTCACCTTTGAGCGGCTGATGACCAACCAGGTCATCCACCTGATCTACTGGTCGGGCCTGGGCGTCATCGCCCTGATCGCCTTCGGCTTCATCGGCACCGCGGTGGGCGTGGCCCTGCGCGAAGAGCTGCTGATGGGCCTGTTGCTGGCGGCGGGTGTCCTGGTCGGCGGCTTCCTGGTGGTGGCGGCCCTGGTGCTGCTGTGGCGCAGCTTCTGCGAACTCTATGTCGCCCTCTTCCGCCTCAGCGACGACCTGCACGCGATCCGCCAGGCGACGGACGCGGAGTATTCCGTGAAGAGCCAGCAGCCGAAGCGGTAGAGCAAGTTGCTCCCCCCCTGGGGGAGGATTTAGAGCTCCTGCGAAATCTTCGCCTTCAGGGCCGCCAACGCCGCCTCATCCCGGCGGTAGAAGGTCCATTGCTTGATGCGCTTGGGCGTGACCAGGCCGGCCTCAGTCAGGATGCGCATGTGCTCTGACAGGGTCGGCGCGCTGACCCCCAGCTTGTCGGCCAGGAACACGGCGCAGACCCCATCCTGAACCAGGTCGCCGTCGACCTGGGGCGGGAAATGGGCCACCGGGTCCTTCAGCCACTCCAGGATCTGCAGGCGCTTGTCGTTGGACAGGGCGTGGAAGGCGTCTCGCATTTAGGTACTTTGCCAATCGACGAACTTGTGTCAAGTCTCCCGGCCTCAATTGCAGGAGGGCCGCATGCCGACCTACGCCTTCGTCACCGTCGACGTCTTCACCGACACCCGCTTCGGCGGCAACCAGCTGGCCGTCTTCCCCGACGCCCGCGGCATGACCGACGCGCAGATGCAGGCCCTGGCCGCCGAGTTCAACCTGTCGGAGACGACCTTCGTCCTGCCCCCGTCGGACCCGGCCAACACCGCCCGGGTGCGCATCTTCAACCGCAGCGCCGAGATGCCCTTCGCGGGCCACCCGAACGTGGGCACCGGCTGGGTGCTGGCCCAGATGGGCCGGGCCAAGGACGGCGTCCTGCGCTTCGAGGAGATCGCGGGCCTGGTCGAGGTGACCATGACGCAGGCCGGCGCGCGCATCGCCGCGCCCCAGGCCCTGTCGACCGGCGTGACCTTCACCGCCGCCCAGATGGCGGCCTGCGCCGGCCTGTCGAGCGACGACATCATCACCACCAACCACCCGCCGATCCAGGCGACGGTGGGGGTCGACTTCGTGCTCTGCGAGGTGAAGCCCGAGGCCCTGTCCCGCGCCAACCCGGACGCTGCCGCGTTCAGGGACGTGGCCGACACCACGGAGGGCTTCTCCATGCGCCTGTCCCTGCACCTCTACGCCAAGCAGCCGGACGGGACCCTGAAGGTGCGCATGTTCTCGCCGCTCACCGGCACCTGGGAGGACGCCGCCACCGGCAGCGCCAACGCCACCCTGGCCGCCTTTCTGCTGTCCCTGAGCGATCAGGACCAGGGCGCGTGGGAGGTCAGCCAGGGCGTCGAGATGGGCCGGCCCAGCCGCCTGTTCATCACCGCCCAGCGCGGCCCGGACGGCGTCCGCGCCACCGTCGCCGGCGGCTGCGTGCCGGTGCTGAAGGGCGAAGTCGAGCTTTAGGCTCCGTACTCGATTGAGCTTCGTCAGATCGTCGTGAGGCGTCCTTCTCCCCTTGTGGGAGAAGGTGGCCCTGCGGAGCAGGGTCGGATGAGGGGTCTCTCAAACCTCTCCAGGCGAGCGATGTCGGCAATTGCGGACAAGGTGGCGCGACCCCTCATCCGTCGGACTGTCGCCCGACACCTTCTCCCACAAGGGGAGAAGGAAACGGGTGGAGTTCCGCCACCACAAACTCATTGAGTCCGGCCCCTACCTCAGCCCCTGTTCCCAGGCCTGGGCGGCGGCCTTGGGCCGGCCGTCTGCGTCGAACAGCAGCGGCGTGTCGTCGGCGGCTTCCTTGCGGCGCCAGGAGTCGCTGTCGCGCGCGCCCCAGATGGTGAAGGCGAAGCGCTGGCGGGCCGGCAGCAGGGAGAAGGCTTCCGACGCCTCGGCGTAGAGCCGCGCCTGGGTCTGCTCCAGGTCGCGGGGGTCCTTCAGGAGCCCCCTCGCCCCGGCGATGGAGACGTCCATCTCCGAGACATGGATCGGCAGGCCGAGGCTGGCGAGATCGGCGATGGCGGCCTTGATCAGCCCCGGTCCCTGGTCGGCGATCAGGTGGGTCTGGGTGCCCAGGCCGCCCACGGGGACGCCGGCCTTCAGGAGCCGCTCCACCAGCCCCAGGAAGGCGGCGCGCTTCTTGGGCAGGGTCTCCAGGAAGTAGTCGTTGAGGAACAGCGGGACGCCCGGATCCGCCGCATGGGCGAAGCGGTAGGCGAGCGCGATGTGCTCCTCCTTGCCCAGGCGTTCGGCCCACAGGCTGTCCCGGACGCCGGAGCCGTCGTCCTCGATGGTCTCATTGACCACGTCCCAGGCCACCGCCTGGCCACGATACCGGCCGACCACGGCGGTGATGTAGTTGCGATAGGCGTCGACGAACCGCACCCGGCCCTCGTCGAGCTGTTCGAAAGCCTTCGGCCGGTGGATGTACCAGACCAGGGTATGGCCGAAGAGCCGCAGGCCGTTCTGGTGGGCGAAGGCGGCGATCCTGTCCGGCCCCTCAAAGCGGAAGGCGCCATCGTCCTGGACGATGTACTCCATCTTCATCTCCCACTCCGGCGTGAGCTGGGAGAACTGCTCGACCACCAGGCGGGCGAAGGCGGGATCGGCCAGCTGGTCGGAGCGGACGCAGGTCCCGACCGGGAACTGGGCCACGTCCTTCAGCGGCGGCAGGCGCGCGGGCGCGCTGAGGGTCTGGGAATGGGCGGCGTGGTCGCAGGCCGAAAGGGCGAGCCCTCCGGCCAGGACGGCCCGCCGGGACAGGCTCATCGGCCGCCGGCCGCCCGGCGCAGGCCGAGCTCGTCCATGGCCGCGGCCTCGACGCGCGCGGTCACCTTCAGCTTCTGCAGCCGGATGTTCTCGGCCACGTGCTCGTACTTCTTCTGCTCTTCGAAGGCCTGGGCGAGCGCATCGCGGGCGCCGGCCTCCTCGATCATGATCCGCTCGATCTCGAACTGGATGGCGGCGCGGCGGACGCGGACGCCCTCCATGAAGCCGGCGTGATAGAAGTTGGCCTCGGCGTGCTGGCGCGCATTGGCGGCTTCGGACTCCACCTCAGCCTCCAGCATCACCAGCTTCATCTCGGCGGCCATGCGGCGGTCGGCGATCTCGGCCAGGCGCTTCTGCAGCACCTCGACCTCATAGCCGGAGAGTTTGATCAGGCTGTCGGCCCAGCTCATGCGGCTTCACCTATAAGAATGCGGGCGAGGCCCTCGAAGCTGTCCTCGAGGCTGGTGGCTTCGTCCTTGTCCTGGCGCAGGAACTCTTCCAGCGCCGGGTTGAGCTGGATGGCGCGGTCGACCTCGGGGTCGGCCCCGGCGCGATAGGCGCCGATGCGGATCAGCTCTTCCATGTTGGCGTAGGCCGACAGGGTCTGTCGGGCCATCTTGACCACCTCGCGCTCCGGCGGGGTCTGGCAACCCGGCATGGTCCGGCTGATCGACTTCAGCACATTGATGGCCGGGAAGCGGCCGCGCTCGGCGATGGCGCGCTCCATGACGATATGGCCGTCCAGGATCCCGCGCACCGCGTCGGCGATGGGCTCGTTGTGGTCGTCACCGTCCACCAGCACGGTGAAGATCGCCGTCACCGGCCCCGCCGTGGTGCCGTCCGGGCGGATCGGTCCCGGCCCTGCCCGCTCCAGCAGCTTGGGCAGTTCGGTGAAGACGGTGGGGGTGTAGCCCTTGGTGGTCGGCGGCTCGCCGGCGGCCAGGCCGATCTCGCGCTGGGCCATGGCGAAGCGGGTCACCGAGTCCATCATGCACAGGACTTCCAGGTCCTGGTCGCGCAGGAATTCGGCCAGGGCCATGGTCATGTAGGCGGCCTGGCGGCGCTTCAGGGCCGGCTCGTCCGAGGTGGCGACCACGACGATGGCCCGGCGCAGGCCCTCCTCGCCCAGGGTCTCCTCGATGAACTCGCGGACCTCGCGGCCCCGCTCGCCGATCAGGCCGACGACCACGGCGTCGCAGTCCGCCTGCTTGGCCAGCATCGAGAGCAGCACCGACTTGCCGACACCGGAGCCGGCGAAGACGCCCAGGCGCTGGCCGCGGCAGCAGGTGGTGAAGACGTTCATCGACCGCACGCCCAGGTCCAGGCGCTCGCCCACCCGGCCGCGCGCGTGGGCGGCCGGCGGCGAGGCGCGGAGGGGATAGGCGGCGGGGCCCTGGGGCAGCGGGCCCTTGCCGTCGATCGGGTTGCCGAAGGAGTCGACGATACGGCCCAGCCAGGCCCGCGTCGGGCGTACCACGGCGCCGTCGGAATTGATGCGGATGGTGGCGCCGGGCGCGACGCCCTCAACCGGGCCGAAGGGCATCAGCAGGGCGCGGGTCTCGCGGAAGCCCACCACCTCGGCGGCCAGGGGGCTATCGGCGCGGCGTTCGATCTCCACCCGCGCGCCCACCGACAGGCGGGTCAGGCCACCGCGAGCCTCGATCAGCAGGCCGTTGACCGCCGCCACACGGCCCGAGACCGTGATGGGATCGATACGCTCAACGACGGATACGAGGTTACGCAAATCAGGGCCCCGGAGGTGAGCCCGGAGAATCCGCCCCGCGCCGTTAACTGGCGGTGAAGATTCGAGGTCTCAGCGCAGGCTTGCGACCAATCGCGCAGCCGTCTTGGGACGGCGGATCGCTTCCCGCAGCACGGCCCTGGGACGGCGCATGACGGCCTGGGCCAGCACCGGCCGGACCGCCTTGGCCACCACCGGCCGCGCCGCCTTCAGAAGCGGGCCGCGGCCGAGCGCCAGGGCGACGGCGCCGAGCGCCGT
>NZ_JBHTLQ010000071.1:0-13882 GCF_042679085.1 Phenylobacterium conjunctum
GGCCGCGCCGCCCGTGGCGTCGCGCGCGGCCGCCGCCGGAACCCCGACCTTCGCCGGCGTCTATTCCCTCAGCCGCCAGGGCTTCGTGGGCGATGTCCTGGGCCGCAGCCAGGGCGACCGCAGCCTGGGACTCACCACGGCGGTCGCGCCCCAAGGCCAGGACATGGCGGCCTTCGACCTGGCCGGCCTGGAGGAGGGCGCGCGCCGGCTGGCGACGCCGGGCTATGTCGGGGTGCTGTTCTTTCCGGTGGCCTTCTCGGCCCTGGCCTCAACCGAGCTCGGCCCGGCCTATCTGCAGGCGCTGAAGGCCCTGCCGGCTGACCGCCGCAATCAGTTGGCCGCCGAGGTCTATGACCTGCCAAACCAGCCCAGCGCGCGGGCCCTGCAATGGCTGTCGGCGACGCTCGCGCCGCATGTGTCCTATATCGACCTGCGCCTGACCGACGCGGACTTTCCGGTGACGAACATCAAGGCCGGGTCGCTGTCCGGCGGAACCCTGGTCCTGCCTGACGGCGCGCCGGAGCTGCGCCGGGCGGTGGTCAGCCGCTGGATGACCAGCCGCACAGAATGGAAGGAGCGCAGGCTTTTGACCTCGCTGTCCAACCTGCGCACCGCCGACGAGATCCGGACCGCAGGCGTGCTGCAGATCCCCTTCGTCAGCGGGCCGGCGGTGTCGGCCGTGGCCGCCACACCCTTCGGCGGGACGTCACGGCCGGTGAGCGGCCTGCCGGCCTAGGCGACCTTCACCCGGGCGGTGCTTTCCGGCAGGTCCTGGCCGAAGGCGCGCTGGAAGAACTCGGCGACGGTGCCGCGTTCCAGCTCATCGCACTTGTTCAGGAAGGTCATCCGGAAGGCCAGAGCGATGTCGCCGCCGAAGATCTCGGCGTTCTGGGCCCAGGTGATCACGGTCCGCGGGCTCATGACGGTGGAGATGTCCCCGTTCATGAAGGCGTTGCGGGTCATGTCAGCGACCCGGACCATGGCGGCCAGGGTGCGCTTGCCCTCGGCGCTGTCATAGTGCGGGCACTTGGCCAGCACGATGGCGGCTTCCACGTCGTGGGCCAGGTAGTTCAGCGTGGTCACGATCGACCAGCGGTCCATCTGACCTTGGTTGATCTGCTGGGTGCCGTGATAGAGGCCGGTGGTGTCGCCCAGACCGATGGTGTTGGTCGTGGAGAACAGCCGGAAGAACGGGTTCGGGCGGATCACGCGGTTCTGGTCCAGCAGGGTCAGCTTGCCCTGGGCTTCCAGAACGCGCTGGATCACGAACATCACGTCCGGACGGCCGGCGTCGTATTCGTCGAACACCAGGGCGATCGGCCGCTGGATCGACCAGGGCAGGATGCCTTCCCGGAATTCGGTGATCTGCTTGCCGTCCTTCAGGACGATGGCGTCCTTGCCGACCAGGTCGATCCGGCTGACGTGGCTGTCCAGGTTCACCCGGATCAGCGGCCAGTTGAGGCGCGCCGCCACCTGTTCGATGTGCGTCGACTTGCCCGTGCCGTGATAGCCCTGGACCATCACGCGGCGGTCGAAGGCGAAGCCCGCGCAGATCGCCTTGGTGGTTTCAGGATCGAACTTGTAGGCCGGGTCGATCTCCGGAACGTGGGCGTCGCGCGTGCTGAAGGCAGGCACGGTCATGTCCACGTCCACGCCGAAAGTCTCGCGAACCGAGACCTTCTTGTCGGGAACCAGCGCAAGCAGCTTGTCGTCTTGGGTGTCGGCGAAGGAAGTCATGATGATCGTCGATTACAGGGTTACGCGCCCGATGCAAACGGGTGTTTGATGGGGAAAAGCCCCAAAAGCGGGATGGGGTGATCGAGGGAGCACAACGTCATGCTGACCGCGTCGGCCGCCACCTATCGCCACATCCAGGTCTATCCCCAGGACGAGGGCTTCGGCGCCGAGGTTGTCGGGGTCGATCTGTCCCGCCCGCTGCTTCCCGAGGTGCTGAGCGAGGTCAAGGACGCCTTCGCCCGCCATTCGGTGTTGAGCTTTCCAGACCAGCCCCTGAGCCTGGACCAGCTGGAGGCCTTCACCCTGCAGATCGGCCGCTTTGGCGTCGATCCGTTCATCGCCCCCATGCCGGGCCACCCCAATGTGCTGGAACTGCGCCGCGAGCCCGACGAAAAGGCGACCAACTTCGGCGCCGGCTGGCACTCGGACTGGAGTTTCCAGGCCGAGCCGCCGGCCGCCACCCTGCTGCATTCCCAGGTCGTCCCGCCGGTGGGCGGCGACACCCTCTTCGCCGATTGCGCGCGGGCCTATGACGACCTGTCGCCTGGCATGAAGACCATGCTGGGCCGCCTCAAGGCCGTGCATTCGGCCGGTTTCGCCTACGGGACCAAGGGCGTCTTCGCCCGTGAGACCGAGAAGCGGACGATGAAGATCATCGTCTCGGCCGAGGCCGACAAGTCGATCACCCATCCGCTGGTCCGCACCCACCCGGTGACCGGCCGCAAGTCGCTGTTCATCAGCCCGGTCTACGGCAACGGGCTCGAGGGCTTCTCGCAGGAAGAGAGCCGGGCGATCCTGGGCTTCCTGTTCCAGCACATGACGTCGGACACTTACGTCTACCGCCACAAGTGGAAGCCCAACATGCTGCTCATGTGGGACAACCGCTGCACGGTCCACTTCGCCGAGGGCGGCTATGACGGCCACCTGCGGGTGATGCACCGCACGACCGTGGCGGGGGACACGCCGGTCTAGGGGCGCGCCACCGCCAACCACCCGCGTCATCCTCCGGGCGCCCGGAGGGCGATCCGGGGGACCCATGCGGCGGGTCAGGTTCTGGGAATCGGCTTGGGTCCCCCGGATCCTTGCTGGCGCAAGGCCCGGAGGATGACGTTCAGAAGTGGTTGTCATCCCGGCCGCAGCGAAGCGGAGAGCCGGGACCCATAGACACCGATCTCTCTGGACAGCCCAGCGCGTATGGGTCCCGGACAAGCGCTGCGCGCTTTCCGGGATGAAACCCTGGACCGCTACGCTAGGCGGCTAGGCCAACTTCGACTTCTTCAGCAGCTGGTAGGCCTTGATCACGCGCTGGAGCTTGTGCTCGGCCGAGCGGTCGCCGCCGTTGGCGTCAGGGTGGCAGCGTTTCACCAGTTCGGTGTAGCGGGTGCGGATCTTGGCGGCGTCGGCGTCTTCGTCGAGATCGAGGTCGGCCAGAGCGTTGCGTTCGAGCTTACCCAGGCGTCGGCGCTCGGGCGCGTTGGCGGCGGAGGCCGCGCCGCCGCCGTTGCCGAACATGTTGAAGGGGTCGGCGAAGCCCTGGCCGCGGCCGAAGCCGTGGGCGGCCGCTGCGGCCTCGCGGGAGAACTTGGAGGCCTTGAACTGCCAGGTGGGGCGGTCGCCAGCGGCGCTCTGGGCCTGGCGCTGGCGGATCTCGCCCTCGCTCATGCCGGCGAAGAAGTTCCAGTTGCGGTTATATTCGGCCGCGTGCGGCTGGCAGAACCAGTAATGCTCATTGAGCATGTCGCGGGATTTGGGCGCACGCGCCGTCGCCGCCACCCGGCAGCCCGGGTGGTCGCAGGCCCGCTCGCCGGGCTTCAGCGCATAGACATCATCGGTCTGCGCGGCCTCCTCGGCGGAGGGCGGTCGGACCCGGATATCCACGAACTTCGGTTTGTATTGAAACGCGCGCGCCATGTCCCAAGTATGGTGCGGTCACCGACCCTTTCAAGAATTGAAGATTGAGCCGATGGGCGCCATATTTGAAGCCATTCAAACCAAACTGACCGCGGCCTTTTCGCCCAGCCGCCTGGAAATCCAGGACGACTCGTCCCGACACGCCGGCCATTCCGGCGCCCGGGAAGGCGGCGAGAGCCATTTCAATATCGTGATCGAGGCCGAGGCCTTCCAAGGCGCCGCCAAGGTGGCGCGCCAACGAATGGTCTACAAGGCCCTGGC
The DNA here is from genome assembly GCF_042679085.1 of Phenylobacterium conjunctum. NCBI lineage: Bacteria > Pseudomonadati > Pseudomonadota > Alphaproteobacteria > Caulobacterales > Caulobacteraceae > Phenylobacterium > Phenylobacterium conjunctum. The sequence continues at coordinate 3,910 of NZ_JBHTLQ010000071.1, forward strand.
CGAGGAGCTGGCGGGACCCGTCCACGCCCTTTCGGTCAAGGCCTTGGCGCCCGGAGAGGCCTGAGCCCTCCGAACTAAAATTGGGAATCGGACGCCGGCAAAACGGCTGTCACGCGCTGGGGAGGCGTGCTGTTGAAGACGACCATCACTGTGAACGGGCAGGCGAGGGCGCTCGACCTTGATCCCCGCACCACCCTGCTCGACGCCTTGCGCGAGGAGCTGGACCTGAAGGGCACCAAGAAGGGCTGCGACCACGGCCAGTGCGGCGCCTGCACCGTGCTGGTGAACGGGGTCCGCATCAATTCCTGCCTGTCCCTGGCCGTCATGCACGACGGCGATGCGGTGACGACCATCGAAGGGGTTGGCACGCCCGACGCCCTGCACCCGATCCAGCAGGCCTTCCTGAAGGAAGACGCCTTCCAGTGCGGCTACTGCACGCCAGGCCAGATCTGCTCGACGCTCGGCATGCTGAAGGAGGTCGCGGACAACTGGCCGAGCCAGGCGACTGAGGATCTGGCCGCCAAGATCGAGCTGACCGACGCCGAGATCCGCGAGCGGATGAGCGGCAACCTCTGCCGCTGCTCGGCCTATCCACAGATTCTCGCGGCGATCCGCAGCGTGGCGGAGGCCGGCGCATGAGGCCCTTCACCTACGAACGCGCGACGGACGTCGAGGGCGCAGTCCGCGCCGTGGCGGGCAATCCCGACGCCCGCTTCCTGGCCGGCGGCACCAACCTGCTCGACCTGATGAAGCTGGAGATCGAGCGGCCGACCCATCTGGTGGATGTGGGGCGTCTGCCCCTGTCGGCCATCGAGGCGACGGCTGAGGGCGGTCTGCGCATCGGCGCCATGGCCACCAACAGCCAGGTGGCGGCGGACGCGCAGGTGCGGGCGCTCTATCCGGTGCTGGTCCAGGCCATCGTGGCCGGCGGCTCGGCCCAGCTGCGCAACAAGGCCAGCGTGGGCGGCAACCTGGTCCAGCGGACCCGCTGTCCGTACTTCTATGACACCACCAAGCCCTGCAATAAGCGGGTCGCGGGCTCCGGCTGCTCAGCCATCGACGGCCTGAACCGTAGCGCCGCCATCCTGGGCGCCAGCGAGCACTGTGTCGCCACCCACCCGTCGGACATGGCGGTCGCCCTGTCGGCCCTGGGCGCGGTGGTGGAGACGGTGGGCGCCAAGGGCCAGACCCGCAGCCTGTCTGTCGACGCCCTGCATCGCCTGCCGGGCGACACGCCGCAGATCGAGACCGAGCTGACCGCCGGTGAGCTGATCACCGCCGTGGTCCTGCCGCCGCCCCCTGCGGGCGGGCAGGTCTATCGCAAGGCCCGCGACCGCGCGTCCTACGCCGGGGGCTTGGCCATGGCCGCCGTGGCCGGAAACCAGGTCGCCCTGGGCGGCGTGGCGTTGAAGCCCTGGCGGGCGCTGAAGGCCGAGGCCGCCTTGGCCGCCGGCGCTTCGCCGTCCGAAGCCGCCAAGGCCGAACTGGCGGATGCTGAAGACCTGGGCCGCAACGGCTTCAAGATCACCCTGACCGCGCGGCTGGCCGCCGCGGCGATCACCCAAGCCCAAGGGGGCGAAGCATGAGCTCCATCGCAGACTGGGCCACGCCCAACCCCGTCACCGAGAACCGCTCCGGCCTGATCGGCAAGGCGGTGGACCGCTATGAGGGGCCGCTGAAGGTCACCGGGACCGCGCCCTACGCCTATGAAGTCGAGGCGCCGGAAAAGCCGGTGCATGGGGTGCTGGTCACCTCCTCCATCGCCCGCGGCCGCATCGCCTCGGTCGACACCAAGGCCGCTGAGGCCTCGCCCGGCGTCCTGTTGGTCTGGACCCACGAGACCGTGCCGCCCCAGGCGCCGCGCGGCCACAAGGCCAACCCGCGCAGCCAGCGGGCCTCGGCCCCGGCGCTCGAGAACCACGAGGTGCTCTATTTCGGCCAGAGCGTCGCCTTCGTGGTGGCCGACACCCTGGAGAACGCCAAGGCCGCGGCGGCCCTGGTCAAGGTCGAGTATGACGAGCTGTGGGCGGTGGTGGACTTCGCCGCCAGCCTGGGCCTGGCCGAGGATCCGCCCGGCGAACAGGACGTCCGCGTCGGCGACTTCGAGGCGGCCTACGCCAAGGCCCCGGTGAAGCTGGACGAGACCTATACCAGCCCGATCCAGAACCACGTCCAGATGGAGCCCTGCGCCACCACCGCGTGGTGGGACGGCGACAAGGTCACCGTCAACACCTCGATCCAGATGGTGAAGGGCGGGCAGCACGCCCTGGCCGAGACCCTCATGATCGCGCCGGACAACGTCCACCTGCTGACCCGCTATATCGGCGGCGGGTTTGGCGGCAAGGGCCAGTCCTATGACGACCTGGTGCTGTCGGCCCTGGCCGCGCGGGCGCTGGGGCGGCCGGTGAAGGTGGCCTATACCCGACAGCAGATGATGCTGGGCACCATCCACCGCCCGGCGACGATCCAGCGGGTGCGGCTGGGGGCCAATCCGGACGGCCGGCTGACCGCCTTCGCCCTGGACGGCTACACCCATTGCTTCCGCGAGCAGGTGTTCACCGAGCACTTCGCCAACTTCGCCCGCGCGCTCTATGCGGCGCCCAACCGGCTCACCGGCCACAAGCTGGTGAAGATGGACATCCCGCCCGCCGGCCCCATGCGGGCGCCCGGCGAGGCGTCCGGCATGCTCAGCCTGGAAGTGGCCATGGACGAGCTGGCCGAGCAGCTGGGGATGGATCCGATCCAACTGCGGCTGATCAACGAGCCGGAGCGCGATCCTGAGACCGGCAAGCCGTTCTCCGTGCGCCAGCTAGCCCGCTGCATGACCGAGGGCGCCGAGCGGTTTGGCTGGAGCCGGCGCAATCCGACCCCGGGCCAGGTCCGCGACGGCCGCACCTGGATCGGCATGGGCATGGCTGCGGCCATCCGCGCCGACTATCTGCTGCCGGCCAAGGCGGGCGTGCGGATCACCGCCGACGGCACGGTCACCCTGCTGCAGGGCATGACCGACATCGGCACCGGCACCTATACGATCCTGGCCCAGATCACCGCCGAGACCCTTGGCGTGCCCCTGTCCCAGGTGAAGGTGGAGATCGGCGATTCCAACCTGCCGCCGGCGCCCGGCTCCGGCGGCCAGTTCGGCGCCTCGACCGCGGGCTCTGCGGCGCTCGACGCCGGCATGAACCTGCGCAAGGCCCTGACCGAGCTGGCGGTGGGTGATCCCCGCTCGCCGCTCTATGGCGGTCCGGCGGACTTCGTGACCTTCGCCAACGGCAATATCGCCATCGAGAACCGCTCGGAAAGCCTGGCGGCCCTGGTGGCCCGCGCGGCGCCGGAGGGCGTCTACGCCGAGGGCTCCATCGTCCCGCCGGCCGACCGGCGTGACGTGTCGTTGCACACCTACGGCGCTCACTTCGCCGAGGTGGGGGTGGACATGGACACCGGCGAGGTGCGGCTGCGCCGGATGTTCGGGGTGTTCTCCTGCGGGCGGATCCTCAACGCCAAGACCGCCAAGAGCCAGATCACCGGCGGCATGATCTGGGGCGTCGGCACGGCTCTGACCGAGGTGAACGCCATCGACCCGCGCTATGGCTCGCTGATCGGCCAGGACGTCGGCGGCTACCTGATCCCCGCCCATGCTGACATCGTCGAGCTGGACTCGATGTTCCTGGATGAGGCCGACGACAAGGCCAATCCCATGGGCATCAAGGGGGTGGGCGAGCTGGGCATCTCGGGCGCCGGCGCGGCCATCGCCAACGCCATCTACAACGCCTGCGGCGTCCGGCTGCGGGACTATCCGATGACCCCGGACAAGGTGCTGGCCGGGCTGGTGGCCAAGGGGCTGTAAACGAACTTCTCCTCCCCCATGAAATGGGGGAGGGGGAGGACTAGCCCTTCACCGCCAGGCTCTCGAGCACGCGGCGGAGATCTACTTCGCGGAAGGGCTTTTGCAGGACCGGGGAGGCGCGGTCGACGTCGCGGAGGCCGGCGTCGCCATAGCCGGTGGCGAAGGCGAAGGGGGCTCCCTTTTCGCGCAGCAGGTCGGCGACCGGGAAGGTGGACTGGCCGCCCAGGTTCACGTCCAGCACGGCGCAGTCGAGTTCGGCGGTCTGGGCCAGGGACAGGGCTTCATCCAGGCGAGCGGCGGGGCCGACCACATGGCAGCCCAGATCGCCCAGCATGTCCTCAATCAGCATCGAGACCATCATTTCGTCTTCGACGACCAGGACCCTGAGGCCGGCCAGCTGGGCGGGGATGGTCATTCAGTGCTCTCCACGAGGTCGAGGGGCAGCTCCATGCGGCAGCAGAGCCCTTCGGGACGGTACTCAAGTCGGACATCGCCGGCCAGTTCGCCGGCCAGGCCGTCCTCCAGCAGGCGGGCGCCGAAGCCGCGGCGGCTGGGGACGGGCACCGGCGGACCGCCGGTCTCGATCCAGTCCAGCACCAGCCGACGCTGGCCGTCACGCCAGGTGCGATGGGCGCGAAGGGTGATGCGGCCGGTGGGCGTCGACAGGGCCCCGTACTTGGCGGCGTTGGTGGCCAGCTCATGCATGGCCATGCCCAGGGCCACGGCGGCCTTGGGCTGCAGGTGCAGGTCGCCGTCGCCCTCGACGGTGAAGCGGGGATCGCGGGCGCCGCCGTGCGGCCGAAGCTCGGCGGCCAGCATGGCCAGCAGGCTGGCGGACCGCCAATGGCGCTCGGTGAGCAGGTTGTGGGTCTGGGACAGTGCCAGCAGCCGGGCTTCGAAAGCCTCCTGGAACCCGGCCAGGTCGGGGCTGGTGCGCAGGGTCTGGCGGGCGATGGCCTGAACCGAGGCCAGGGTGTTCTTCACCCGGTGGTTCAGCTCGTTGATCAGCAGCTGGCGGCGGTCCTCGGAGCGCTTGCGCTCGGTGATGTCCAGGGAGACGCCGGCCATGTGGCGCACGCCGCCATGGTCCGCGGTCTGAGCGGCGCGGCCGCGGGCGTGGATCCAGCGCTCCTGGCCGTTGGGCAGGGTGATCCGGTACTCGACGTCATAGTCCTCGCCCGAGGCGATGGCGGCCTCCATGGCGGCCTGCATGCGCGGGCGGTCCTCGTGGTGGATCGCGGCCACCAGGTCCCCGAAGCCGAAGGCCTGGTCCGGGCGATAGCCGTAGTTGGCCTTGCAGATGTCCGAGGCGATGTAGGCCTGGGTTTCCACGTCGAGCTCCCAGGAGCCCATGCGGCCGGCGTCCAGGGCGAACTTCAGACTGGCGAGGGCCTGCGCGTTCTCGGCGGCCGCCAGGCGAGACTGGGCCTCGCTCACCGCCAGAGCGGCCTCGGCGCGGGTGCGCTCGGCCAGTTCCCGGCGCGAGGCTTCCTGCAGACGGCGTGTCTCGATGGCGACGGCGGCCTGGGCGGCCACGCCGACCAACAAGGTCTCCAGCCGGGCGGTGAACCGGCCCGGATCGGGATGGCCAAAGAACAGCCCGCCCAGCACCTCTCCGGCGCGGCTGATCACCGGGGCGGCCAGGTAGCTGCGCACCGGCAGGTGGCCCTTGGGCATGCCGAAGTGCGGCGCGGAATGGCCATAGCGGGGATCGGCGGTGATGTCGTCGGAGCGCACAACCCCGACACCGTCGAAGGTGGGGGCGAAGACGGCGGTCTTGCTTGGGGTGGGATAGCCCTCGAAGGCCGAGGGCGGCGCGCCGGCCAGGCTGTAGAGCATCAGGTGCTCCCCGGCCTCGTTCTCGACCTTGTAGAAGAAGGCCCCGAATGCGGCTCCGGTCAGCTCCACGCCGCCGTTCACGACCGCCTGGACGACCTGCTCAAGGTCGTCTCCGACGGCGATGGCCACGGCGATCCGGTTGAGGCTGTCGGCCCGGCGCATTTCCTCCGCCGCAGTGTCGAGCGCGGAGGCCTCCGTCACGTCTTTGATATGACGGGCGAGGTCCGCCACCCATTCCCCCCAAGTCTTGCCCCGGTCCCTGGATGGCTGAACGCGTCCGGGGCCTTGAGTGTTCCGGCCGCGGAGAAGTTTTTGCGGTCGTCATCACGCTGCGCCCGGAATGAGCACTTGGCAATGGGGGGCTTCAGGCCTCCTGCGAGGTCTCCAGCGGCGGGGAGATGCGCAGGGCGGTGATCTGGTTGCGGACCCGCTTGACCACCTGGAAGCGGTGGCGATGGAAGATGAAGGTCTGACCGATCTTGGGGATGGTCTGGGCCTCGTGGATGACCAGGCCGGCGACGGTGACCGCCTGGTCGTCGGGCAGGTCCCAGTCCATGGCGCGGTTGAGGTCGCGGATGGCCACCGAGCCGTCGACGCTGACCCCGCCGTCGGCCTGCTTGCGCACGCCGGGCAAGGAGGTGTCGTGCTCGTCCTCGATCTCGCCGACGATCTCTTCGAGGATGTCTTCCAGGGTCACGAGGCCCTGCAGGGCGCCGTACTCGTCCACCACCAGGGCGAAGTGGGTCTGGCGCTTGAGGAAGGCGTTGAGCTGGTCCTTGAGGTTCGTCGTCTCGGGAATGAACCAGGGCTCGCGGGTGATCTTGGCCAGATCCAGGCTGTCGATGGCGCCGTCGGCCTCGGCGATGGCGTGCAGCAGGTCCTTGGCGTGCAGGACGCCGATGATGTTCTCCGGGTCGTCCCGGTAGAGCGGCATGCGGGTGTGATCGCTGTCGAGCACGGCGGCGACCAGTTCGCGCGGCGGCAGGTCGGCGTCGATCATGGCGATGGACATGCGGTGGACCATGACCTGGGCCACGTCCATGTCGGACAGGTCCAGCACCCCGCCCAGCATGCGGCGGTCGCGTTCCTCCACCAGGCCTTCGGAGTGGTGGTACTCCACCGCGCCGCGAATCTCCTCGTGGGCGGCCAGGACGTCGACGGCCATGTCCAGCTTGACCCCGAACAGGCGCAGGGTGCGGCGGACGATGAACTGGATGGTGTAGATCACCGGGCCGAACAGCCGGACCACCAAGAGGGTGGGGCCGGACAGGAAGCGGGCCACGTCGTCCGAGCGCAGGATGGCCAGGGTCTTGGGCAGGACCTCGGCGAACACCAGGACGAGCACGGTCATGATGGCGGTGGAGGCCGCGACGCCCAGGGCGCCGGGGAAGGCCGCGGTCAGCACCGTCGTTGTCAGGGCCGAGGCCAGGATGTTGATCAGGTTGTTGCCCAGCAGCACCGCCCCGATCATCGTCTCCTGGTCGGAGATGAGCCGGTTGACCCGCTTGGCGGCGCGGTCGCCTTCGCGGTCGAGCTGGTGCATGCGGGCGCGGCTGGCGCCTGTGAGCGAGGTCTCGGCCGCTGAGAACAGGGCCGACAGGGCCAGAAGGCCAAAGACAATCGGAGCGAGGGCGATGATCGCGCCCATCAGCTGGCTCCCTCAAGCTTCAGGAAGGCTTCGACAGCGGCGGCGTCCACGTCCTTGGCGACAAAGGTGTCACCGAGGCCTCGGGCCAGGATGAAGGTCAGGCGTCCGGCCTCGGCCTTCTTGTCCTGGGCCATGTGGCGGACCAGGGCGTGAGCGTCGAAGGGGACGGGCGCGACGTCGGACATCCGCACCGGCAGGCCGGCGGCGGCGATGGCGGCCTCGGCCCGGGTCGCGTCCTGGGTTGAGCACAGCCCTTGCGAGGCGGAGAAGCGGAAGGCGATGGCCGAGCCGGCGGCCACGGCCTCGCCGTGCAGCAGGGCCTCGCCATAGCCGGTCTCGGCCTCGAGCGCGTGGCCGAAGGTGTGGCCGAGATTCAGAAGGGCGCGGCGTCCGGCCTCCTTCTCGTCGGCGACGACGATCTCGGCCTTCATCTCGATGGAGCGGGCGACGGCGTGGGCCAGGGCCTCGGGCTCGCGGGACAGGACCTGGCCCGCGTGGGCCTCCAGCCATTCGAAGAAGGCGAAGTCGCCCAGCAGGCCGTACTTGATCACTTCGGCGTAGCCGGCGCGCATCTCGCGCTGGGACAGGGTGCCGAGCACGTCGAGGTCGGCGAGCACCAGGCGGGGCTGGTGGAAGGCGCCGATCAGGTTCTTGCCCCGCGGGGTGTCGATGGCGGTCTTGCCGCCCACCGAGGAGTCCACCTGGGCCAGGAGGGTGGTGGGGATCTGGATAAAGTCGATGCCACGCTTGTAGATCGAGGCCGCGAAACCCGCGAGGTCGCCGACCACGCCGCCGCCGAAGGCCACGATCAGGTCGCCGCGGTCGAGCTCCAGGGCCAGCAGGCGGTCAGAGACGTCGGCCAGGCCCTCGAAGCTCTTGGTCTGTTCGCCCGGCGGCACGATGACGGCCGGGCAGGCGATGCCCGAAGCCTCCAGCGAGGCGGTCAGCGCCGCGCCATGCAGCGCCCAGACGGTCTCGTCCGAGACGATGGCGACGCGGGCGCGCTTCAGGAACGGGCGAATACGCTGGCCGGCTTCTGCCAGGAGGCCTGGACCCACCACCACGTCATAGGCGCGGTCGCCCAGCTCGACGGGAACGATGCGGGTCATTTGGCCTCCAGATAGGCGCTGATCGCCCGGATCACCTGGTCCACCGCCACATGGTGGGCGGTGTCGCCAGTCTCCACGGTGACATCAGCCTCGGCATAGACAGGATAGCGGACCTCAGCCTGGGCCTTGAGCACGTCCATGGGATCCTTGCCGGCCAGCAGCGGGCGGTTGTCCTTGCGGCCCACGCGCTTGGCCAGGACCTCCAGATCGGCCTTCAGCCAGACGGAGATCGAGCGCGCCTTGATGAGGGCCCGGGTCTCGGCGTTCATGAAGGCGCCGCCGCCGGTGGCCAGCACATGCGGCGGCTCGTCCAGCAGGCGGGCGATGACCCGGCGCTCGCCCTCGCGGAAGGCGGCCTCTCCCAGGTCGGCGAAGATCTCGGGGATGGAACGACCGGCCGCGGTTTCGACTTCTGTGTCGGCGTCGCGGAACGGCATGTCCAGGGCGTTGGCCAGCCTGCGGCCGACACTCGATTTCCCGACCCCCATGAGGCCAACGAGGGTGATGGTGCGGGCGCGCAGCGGGTCGTAACGGTCCATGAACGCGCAAGGCTTACACGACCAGGGCCGCTCGCGCCAAGCGCGCAGGCTGGATAGGATGGTGAGATGACCCGTCTGAAGCTTCCTCTCGGCGTCCTCGGCGCCGCCGCAATCGCCCTGCCGGCCGCCGCCCAAGCGCCGGAAGCGGCGCCGCCGCCGGCCCCCGTGGCGGTCGCCGCCCTGGCCGCCCCGGACTTCTTTTCCGCCGCGGGCCGCGACACCGGGCTTGGCGCCGACCTGTGGAAGGGCGCTTCGCCCCAGACCCTGAAGACCGTTCTGCCCCTCGTGGCGGCCAAGCCCCTGTCGCCCGCCGCCCAGGCCCTGGCCCGCCGCGTGCTGGCCACCGGCGCCAACGGCCCCGGCGAGGCTGGCCGTGATCCGGCGCTGGCCGGCCAGCGGATCAACGCCCTGATCGCCCAGGGCGGGGTAAAGGAAGCCGCCGAAATCCTGTCCAAGACCTCGGGCCTGGACCAGAGCCCGGACCTGTCTCGCGCCGCCGCCGAGCTGGCCCTGCTGTCCGGCGACGCCGACCGGGCCTGCCAGGTCGGCGAGGGCCTCGCGACCGGCCGCGACGATGTCTACTGGGTCCGCCTGCGGGCCTATTGCCAGGTCAAGCGCGGCGAGGTCGGCGCGGCCCAGCTGACCTTCGACCTGGCCCAGGGCGAGGCCAAGGACGCGGTCTATGGCCGGCTGATGGGCGTGCGCCTGTCGGGCGCGGGCAATCCCGGCGCGGCCTCCCTGCGCAACGGGCTGGACGTCGCCCTGTCGCGGGACCTGGGCCTGGACCTGTCGGCGGCGGTTCCGTCCCCGGCCGTGGCCGCGGCCCTGACCCCGAAGGACAATCCCGAAGCCGTCTGGCCAATGGAGAGCGGTCCCGGGCCGGTGCGCGCCGCCCTGGCCGCCCTGGCCTCTGGGGACCTTGCCACCGCGCGGACGATGCGCGCCAGCCTGACCGAGGCCGACACCGCCGCGGCGGGCGCCCTGGACCTGG
>NZ_JBHTLQ010000072.1:0-13644 GCF_042679085.1 Phenylobacterium conjunctum
GCACGGCGGCGAGCCGGGCCACGGCGGCCGGATCGGCGTGCTCCACCGGCACGCGGCGCGCGCCTGGCAGGACATCGGCGACGAGCTCAAGCCCGGTTCCGGTGATGACCGCGGGGCCGGCCCCGGCCAGCTCGACCAGGCGGGCGCAGGCGGTCTCCACCGGCAGGGCGTCGGGCGCCATCAGCGGCTTCCCGCCGGCGAAGGCCTGCAGGTAGACTTGGCCCCGCTTGGCGTCGAGCACGGAAAAGACCGCCGACGGCCCCTCAAAGGGCTCGGCCAGGGCCTCCAGCACGCCGATGCCGATCACCGGCCGGTCGAGGGCCGCGCCTAGACCCTTGGCGAAGGCCAGACCCACGCGCAGGCCGGTGAAGGAGCCCGGACCAATGGTCACGCCGATGCGGTCCAGACGATCAAAGCTGAGCTCGGCCTCGGCCATCACCTCGTAGACCAGGGGGGCCAGGCGCTCCTGGTGACCGCGGGCCATGGGCTCCACGCGTGAGACCAGCACACGCTCGTCCTCCAGCACGGCGGCCGTGCAGGCGGTCAGGCAGGTGTCGAAGGCGAGCGTGATCATGCGCGCCCGGCGCTACACGATCCCCCCAGCCAGGGAAAGGGCCAGGGGCCGCAGGCGACCCTAAAGCGTCTGTTCGACGCGGGTGACCTCGGGAACATAGTGCTTGAGCATGTTCTCCACCCCGGCCTTCAGCGTGGCCGAGGACGAGGGGCAGCCCGAGCAGGCGCCGCGCATGTGCAGCCACACCACGCCGGTGTCGGCGTCGAAGCGGTTGAAGACGATGTCGCCGCCGTCCTGGGCCACCGCGGGACGGATGCGGGTGTCCAGAAGGTCCTTGATCTCGGCCACCACCTGGGCGGTCTCGCCCTCGTAGACGGTGTCCTCGTCGTGGCCGCCGCCCTGGGCCGCCTCGCCGGCGAACAAGGGCGCGCCGGAGGTGAAGTGGTCCATGATCGCCGCCAGGATCGGCGCTTTCAGATGCGACCAGTCGTGGTCCGGGTCCTTGCCAACGGTCACGAAGTCCGGGCCGTAGAAGACCCGCACGACGCCGTCGATGCCGAACAGCTCGGCGGCCAGCGGCGAGGCGGCGGCGGCCTCGGCGTCACGGAAGTCGCCTGAGCCCTCGGTCAGCACTTCGCGGCCGGGCAGGAACTTCAGAACTTCGGGGTTCGGGGTGGCTTCGGTCTGGATGAACATGCGGCAGATGTGGCGCTTCCGCGGGCGGACCGCAAGCATCCCGAGGGCCGCACGCGCGGCTGTGCGTCGCGGCATGATTGAACCCCCCGCGGAAAGGGTGTATCGCGCCCCGCTCTTTGTCGGCATGGGGCCGGAAAGGGAACACGTGTTCCCGGAGACATTGGATGCCTGATCCGGCCGGCGCCGCCCCCGAGGCGGCCGAGGAGTCGCATCACTCCCCGAACAAGGAAAGCTTTGCCGCCCTGGCGCTCGGCGCCATGGGCGTGGTGTTCGGCGACATCGGCACGAGCCCGCTCTACGCCATGCGCGAAGCCCTGCACCACACCCGCCATTCGGTGAGTTCGGAGCTGGCGGTGCTGGGGGTCGTGTCCCTGGTCACCTGGGCCCTGATCCTGATCGTGACGGTGAAGTACGTCGTCTTCCTGATGCGGGCCGACAACAAGGGCGAAGGCGGCACCCTGGCCCTGATGGCGCTGGCCCAGCGGTCTCTGGGGCGGCAGTCCACCGCGGTCTTCTTCCTGGGCGTGATCGGCGCGGCGCTGTTCTATGGCGACGGCATCATCACCCCGGCGGTCTCGGTCCTGGGCGCCCTCGAAGGCCTGAAGGAGGCGCCGGGCATAGGCGCCAGCCTCAGCACCTATGTTCTGCCGGCTTCCGCCGTCATCCTGGTGGCCCTGTTCCTGATCCAGTCGCGCGGCACCGCCAGCGTGGCCAAGTGGTTCGGTCCGATCACCCTGATCTGGTTCATCGTCCTGGGCGGGCTCGGCCTCTATCACATCGCCGAGGACCTCTCGATTTTCCGCGCCCTGTCCCCGCACTACGGCGTGGTCTTCCTGCTGAAGAACGGCTTCATCGGTTTCGTCATCCTGGGCAGCGTCTTCCTGGCGGTGACCGGGGCCGAGGCCCTCTATGCGGACATGGGCCATTTCGGGAAGACGCCGATCCAGGCCGCCTGGGTCTTCCTGGTCCTGCCCTGCCTGCTGCTGAACTATCTGGGCCAGGGCGCCCTGGTGCTCGCCCACCCGGAAGCCCGGATCAATCCGTTCTTCCAGATGATCCCGGAGGCCATCTACTGGCCGGTCCTGATCCTGGCCACCATCGCGGCCATCATCGCCAGCCAGGCGGTGATCACCGGCGCCTTCTCCATGACCCAGCAGGCGGTCCAGCTGGGCCTGTTCCCGCGCATCGACATCCGCCGCACCTCGGAGACCCAGGCCGGCCAGATCTTTGTGCCGCAGGTGAACACCTTCCTGATGGTCGGCGTGCTGATCCTGCTGTTCGCCTTCAAGACCTCCTCGGCCCTGGCGGCGGCCTACGGCATAGCGGTCACCGGCTCGATGTTCGTCGACACCCTGCTGTTCTACGTGATCGTCAAACACATGTGGAAGCGGCCGACCTGGCAGGCGGCTCTGGCGTCTGGCGGGTTCGCGATCTTCGACATCGTGTTCATCTCCTCCAACCTCCTGAAGATCCCGCAGGGCGCCTGGCTGCCCCTGGTGCTGGGCGCGGTCCTGGTGGTGGTGATCTGGACCTGGACCCGCGGCACCCAGATCCTGGCCGACAAGACCCGCCGCGACTCCGTGCCGCTGCTGGAGCTGTCGGAAATCCTCAAGGCCCGCGCGCCGCACCGGGCGCCTGGCACCGCGATCTTCCTGACCTCGGATCCGGACCTGGCCCCCGTGGCCCTGATGCACAACCTCAAGCACAACAAGGTTCTGCACGAGAAGAACATCATCCTGACGGTGTCCACCGCCGGCACCCCGCGCCTGTCCGACGACGAGCGGGTGAAGATCGAGCCGATCAACGAGGACTTCAAACGGGTCATCGTCCGCTATGGCTTCATGGAAAGCCCGAACCTGCCCAAGGCGCTGGGCCTGTGCCGCCGCCAGGGGCTGAAGTTCGACATCATGGCCACCAGCTTCTTCCTGGGCCGCCGCTCGGTGGTGCCCGCCGCCCACTCCGGCATGCCGCTGTGGCAGGATAAGTTGTTCATTTTCCTGATGAAAAACGCCGCCAACCCGACGGACTTCTTCAAGATCCCGCCCGGCCGCGTGGTCGAGCTCGGCACCCAGGTGACGGTTTAGGCCATGATGTTTCTCAGCCTCGCCGGCGACGTCCTGTGGATCATCGCCCTGTCGATCATGGCCGGCGGCTCGCGAGTGGTGTGGAGCCGCACCGAGCCGGACGTGACCATCCCGCTGCAGTTCGCCCAGAGCGGCGCTCCGACCTGGCGGGTGAAGCGCTGGATCGCCCTGATCCTGGTGCCGGCCCTGGCGCTGCTGGTGGGCGTCCTGCTGGTGGTCTTCAACCGCAACAGCGCCGCGGATCCGCAGAGCGCCCTGATCTTCTTCGGGGTCCGCGCTACCGCCGCCGGGCTCTTGGGCCTCGTCCATTTCCGGTGGTTGGGCAGCGTCATCCAGACCCTGGAGCGCGAGGGCGCGCTCAAGCCGCTGCAGTAGGCCCTGTTAGGGGTTGTGATTTCGAGGCTTTGGCCGTTTAAGGCGCCAAAGCCCCGCCTAGCTCTCGAAGGAATTCGCCATGGCCGCCGCCAAGTCGATCAAGAAAGTCGTCCTCGCCTATTCGGGCGGCCTGGACACCTCGATCATCCTGAAGTGGCTGCAGACCGAATACGGCGCGGAGGTCGTGACCTTCACCGCCGACCTGGGCCAGGGCGAAGAGATCGAACCGGCGCGGGCCAAGGCCCTGGCCGCGGGCGTGAAGCCCGAGAACATCTTCATCGAGGACGTGCGCGAAGAGTTCGTCCGCGACTTCGTCTTCCCGATGTTCCGCGCCAACACGGTCTATGAGGGCCAGTACCTGCTGGGCACCTCCATCGCCCGCCCGCTGATCGCCAAGCGCCAGATCGAGATCGCCCGCCAGACCGGAGCCGACGCCGTCAGCCACGGCGCCACGGGCAAGGGCAACGACCAGGTCCGCTTCGAGCTCGGCTACTATGCGCTGGAGCCCGACATCCACGTCATCGCCCCCTGGCGCGAATGGGACTTCAAGTCCCGCGAGGCCCTGCTGGACTTCGCCGAGAAGCACCAGATCCAGATCACCAAGGACAAGCGCGGCGAGGCGCCCTTCAGCGTCGACGCCAACCTGCTGCACTCCTCCTCCGAGGGTAAGGTCCTGGAGGACCCGGCGGTGGAAGCCCCCGAGTTCGTGCACATGCGCACCATCTCGCCGGAGGCCGCGCCCGACCAGCCGACCATCTTCACCATGGACTTCGAAAAGGGCGACCCCGTCGCCATCGACGGCGTGAAGATGAGCCCGGCGACCCTGCTGACCAAGCTGAACCAGCTGGGCCACGACAACGGGATCGGCCGCCTCGACCTGGTCGAGAACCGCTTCGTCGGCATGAAGTCCCGCGGCGTCTACGAGACCCCCGGCGGCACGATCCTGCTGGCCGCCCACCGCGGCATCGAAAGCATCACCCTCGACCGGGGCGCCATGCACCTGAAGGACGAGCTGATGCCGAAGTATGCGTCGCTCATCTATAACGGCTTCTGGTTCGCGCCGGAGCGCGAGATGCTGCAGGCGGCCATCGACTATTCCCAGAAGAACGTCACCGGCCAGGTCCGGGTGAAGCTCTACAAGGGCAATGTCACCGTCATCGGCCGCACCAGCCCCTATTCGCTGTACGACCAGGACCTGGTCACCTTCGAAGAGGGCAAGGTCGCCTACGACCACCGCGACGCCGCCGGCTTCATCAAGCTCAATGCGCTCCGCCTGCGCGTCGCCGCGAAGCGGGATCGGCGGGGCTAAACCTTCCGGAACCGCGGGCCCTGCCACGCCATGAGCGCCAGGGCCCAGTCGTCCGGGATGAGCTTGGCGAAGGCGGCGATGGCCTTGTTGGGCGCGCCGGGGACGCTGACCGGGCGGTTGGCCTCCACCGCCTCGTAGCCGATCGCCGCCACTTCATCGGCGCCCATCCACAGCCAGGGCGGGGTCGCCGCGCCGATCTGGCTGCGGGTGCCGTTCACGTCGTGGAACTCGGAATAGGTGAAGCCGGGACACAGGGCGGTGACATGCACGCCGGTCGCCTGGTTCTCCAGGTGCAGGCTCTGAGAAGCCTTCACCAGATAGGCCTTCACCGCCCCATAGAGGGTGTGGCCCGCTGAGCCGGGGACCAGGCCGGCCAGGGAGGCCACATTGACGATGCGGCCGAACCGGCGCTCCACCATGCCGGGCAGCACCCGGTGGGCGAGCTCGGTCGGCGCCTCCAGCATCACCCGAAGGAACGCCTGTTGGTCCGCGAGCCTGGTCTCAGCGAAGGTTCCAGGCAGGCCGTAGCCGGCGTTGTTGACCAGGGCGTCGACCACCCGTCCGTGGGCCTCCAGGTGGTCCAGGATCGCCGCCGGGGCCTCGGGCTCGGCGAGGTCGGCGGCGATGGTCAGCACCTCAACGCCGTGACGCAGGCCGATCTCCTCAGCCAGGCGCTCCAGCCGGTCGGCGCGCCGGGCGGTCAGCGCCAGGTCATAGCCATGGCTGGCGTAGATGCGCGCGAAGGCCGCGCCGATGCCGGCCGAAGCCCCCGTCACCAGCGCCAGTCTGCGGTCCATGCCGTGTCCTCAAGGCTTGAGCGTGTCAGGGCGTAAGGGTGGCCCTGACCGCGCCTGGCTTCAAGCCGCTCAGCCCCAGAAGCCGACGATCTGCTTCACCTCGGCCAGGATCGGGGCCGCAACCTCGCGGGCGCGGGCGGCGCCGGCGTCGAGGATGCGGTCAATCTCGGCCGGGTCGGACATGTAGCCACGCATGGCCTCGCCCACCGAGCCGAGCTTGGCGACGGCGAGATCCGCCAGCTTGGGCTTGAAGGAGCCAAAGCCCTGGCCCGCGAATTCCGCCAGCACGGCTTCCGAGGTCCGACCGTCCAGGGCGGCGTAGATGCCGACCAGGTTGTTGGCCTCAGGCCTGGCCTTCAGCTCGTCCATCGTCTCGGGCAGCGGTTCCGGATCGGTCCGCGCCTTCTTGATCTTCTGGACGATGGCGTCGGCGTCATCTGTCAGGTTGATCCGCGAATAGTCGGAGGGGTCCGACTTCGACATCTTCGCCGAACCGTCGCGCAGGGACATGATCCGCGCGCCGGGCCCTTGCGTCAGGGCTTCAGGCAGCGGGAAGAAGCCCGGAACCTCGTAGTCGTGATTGAACTTGGCGGCGATGTCGCGGGTCAGTTCCAGGTGCTGGCGCTGGTCCTCGCCCACCGGCACCTGGGTCGCCTTGTAGAGCAGGATGTCGGCGGCCTGCAGCACCGGATAGGTGTAGAGGCCGACGCTGGCGCGCTCCTTGTGCTTGCCCGACTTCTCCTTGAACTGGGTCATCCGGTCGAGCCAGCCGAGGCGGGCGACGCAGTTGAAGATCCAGGCCAGCTCGGCATGCGCCGTCACCGCCGACTGCGGGAAGATGGTCGCCACCTTCGGATCCAGGCCCGAGGCCAGATAGGCCGCCGCGATCTCGCGCACCTGGCTCTTCAGGAGCTTGGGGTCCTGCCACTGGGTGATGGCGTGCATGTCGGCGACGAAGATGAAGGTCTCGGTCTCGTGCTGCAGCCGGGTGAACTTCACCAGGGCGCCCAGATAGTTGCCCAGGTGCAGGGCGCCGGTGGGCTGAACGCCGGACAACACGCGGGCGAGACCCGCGTAGGCGACAGGAGCTTGGTCGGTCATGGGAAAACCTTGAGGGTAAATCGGGTCGTCAGAAGGCGCGCGCCAAGGTGCGCCGCGGAAAGCGGATCAGGCGCTGCGCCATCGCCAGGTGTTGTGTCCGGGACGAGCCATGGCAGGCTGATAGTCGGCCACGCGGCCTATCGCAAGCCTCAGCCTGCGTCGCCTCAGTCCGTCGCGGGGCCCTCCGCCGGCGCCGGCGCGCCGCCGCGGCGACGCAGGGCGGCCTTCAGCTCGGCCGGGGTCAGGCCGCCGAAGGCGAACAGCAGAGCCACATAGACGAGGGCGCCGGCGACACAGACCAACAGGACGGTGATCTCCTTGGCGTGCAGGCCGCCAAGGCTGAACCCGGCCAGGGGCGCCTCCAGCATCGGACGGAACTGCGAGGCCGCGAACATCGCCAGGCCCATGCCCAGGCTGGCCGCCGCCACCCGGGCCATCTTGAACCAGGCTCGGCCCGAGGGGTGATAGGCGGCCCGCGAGCGCAGGGTCAGGGCCATCTGGGCGACGGTGATCCAGGTGGCGATGCTGGTCGCCGCGGCGATGCCGACAAAGCCCACGGTGTAGAACAGGGCCACTCCGGCCCCGATGTTCACCGCCACCGAGATCAGCGAGAACCGCATCGGGGTCTTGGTGTCCTGGCGCGCGAAGAAGGCCGGCTGCAGGATCTTGACCAGCACGAAGGCCGGCAGGCCCCAGCCGTACTGGAACAGGATCGCGCCAGAGGCGGCGGCGTCGGCGTGGACGAAGGCGCCGCGGGTGAACAGGCCGTCCACCAGATAGACCGGCATGGCCATCAGGGCGGCGGCGGCAGGCAGGCACAGGGCCAGGGCGAAGACCAGGGCCTGGTCCATGGCGGCCTGGGCGTCATCTTCGTCGCCGGCCCCGAAGGCCTGGGACAGGCGGGGCAGAAGCGCGACCCCGATGGCGGTGCCGACCAGGGACAGGGGCAGCTGGTAGAAGCGGTCGGCGACACTCATCCACACCCGCATGCCCGAGACCTGGGAGGCGAGCATGGTGGAGATGAAGATGTTCACCTGGACCGCGCTGGAGGCGAGCGCGCCCGGAATGGTCAGCTTGATCAGCGCCTTGACCTCGGGGTTCAGGCGCGGAACCACCAGCCGGACCCTGGCGCCGGACTTCCAGGCGCCCCACCAGCACAGGGCGGCCTGGCCGATCCCGGCCACGATGGTCGCCCAGGAGGCGGCGTAGGCGGCCTCGACCGGATCGGTCTGCGGCCAGACGGCGGCCAGCATCACCAGGTTCAGAATGGTCGGATAGAGCCCATAGACGATGAACCGGCCTCGGGCGGTGAGCACCCCGGCCAGCAGCGAAGCCACCACCATGCAGGGCAGGTAGGGCATGGTGATCTGGGTCAGCACCACGGCCAGCCGGAACTTCTCCGGATTGGACACATAGCCCGGCGAATAGACCAGCATGATCCAGGGCATGGCCAGCTGGGCCACGATGGTCAGGACGATGGTGGCGGCGGCCATGGTGGCCAGGGCGTCGGTGGCCAGCTTGTCGGCCGGGGCGTCGCCCTCTGCAGCCAGCTTGCGCGAATAGGAGGGGACGAAGGCGGCCGCGAAGGCGCCCTCGGCGAAGATGCGCCGGAACAGGTTGGAGAACGCCTGGGCGGTGAAATAGGCGTCCGCCGCGGCGGTCAGGCTGGCGCCCATCCGCGCGGTGATCACCAGGTCCCGCGCCAGGCCCATGAACCGACTGACCAGGGTCAGGCCGGAATAGATCATGGAGGACTTGATCACGCCCGGCGCCTTGCGCGGCGCGGGGGCGGAACTCTCGGCGGGGGCGGGCTCGGCGGTCACGCCGGGCTCCATGCGCCCGCCGAGCGGGGACGGTCAAGCGTCCTCAACGTGCGACGCTGGCGCGGGCCTTCTGCAGGTTGGCGCGGGGCTTCACCCCAGGTGGGGTCTCGGCGGCTTCCAGGGCCTGCATCAGGCCGGCCTTGAGGCCCGACATCTGCTTGGCGTCGGTGACCTTCCGGCCGTCTGCGTCCACCACATAGAAGGCGTCCACGGCGCGCTCGCCATAGCCGTCGATGTGGGCCGACAGGATCGACAGGCCGGCGTCGGAGATCGGCTTGGCCAGGGCGGCCAAGAGGCCGGGACGGTCGCGGCCGGAGGCCTCCACCACCGTCGAGACCTCGGAGGCGTCATTGTCCAGCATCACGGTCGGGGTGATGGCGAAGGCGGCGGCGCGGCCCAGGTCGCTGATCTTCTTGGCCTCGACCTTGACCGGCTCGCCACGGCCGGCGGCCTCCAGACTGGCGGCCAGGCGCTCGAGGGTGCGCGGGCTGTCGGCGCCGAAGGCCGCGCCGGTGACGTCCTGCACATAGAAGACGTCCAGGGCCTGGCCCTTGCGCGAGGTGAAGACCCGGGCCCCCACCACATTCGCGCCGGCCCCGGTGATGGCGGCGGCGAGATCGACGAACAGGCGCGGGCGGTCGATGGCGGCGACCACCAGCTCCGAGGCGTTCAGGTCCGGTCGCACCCGGCCCAACGCTGCGGCGCCCTCCTTGGCGGCGCGCTTGGCGAGGGTGGCGTGGCCCAGCACCTCGGCGTCATTGAACGAGGTGAAATAGGCGTCTTCCATCGCCTGGAACCAGGCGGTGGAGGCCTTGTCCTGGGCCGACAGCCGGACGCGGGCGTCATAGGCGGCGTTCTCGTGGTGCCGGCGCACGGCGGCGGCGGCGTCCGAGCCCCGGCCGCCCCGGAACACCGCCTCGGTGGCGGCGTAGAGCTCGCGCAGCAGCTGGCCCTTCCAGCCGTTCCACACCCCTGGCCCGACGGCCCGGATGTCGGCCACGGTCAGCACCAAGAGCAGGCGCAGGCGCTCGGGCGTCTCCACGATGCGGGCGAAGTCGGCCACGGTGCGCGGGTCGGAGACGTCGCGCTTCTGGGCGTAGTCGCTCATCACCAGGTGATGCTCCACCAGCCAGGCGACCAGCTCGATACGCTTGCGGTCCTGGCCCAGGCGCTCGCAGGCCTGGCGCGCGGCCCGCGCCCCGGCCTTTTCCTGGCCCCCTGCCCCGCCCTTGCCGGTGTCGTGCAGCAGCATGGCCAGGAACAGGGCCTCGCGATCGTCGATCAGCGGCATGATCTGGCTGGCCAGCGGATGGTCGTCCTTCAGCCGGCCTGCGGCGATCTCGGCGATGACGCCCACGGCCCGCAGGGTGTGCTCGTCCACCGTGTACGAGTGGTACATGTTGAACTGCATCTGGGCGACGATGCGGCCCCACTCCGGCACAAACCGGCCGAGCACGTCGGCCTCGTTCATCAGGGTCAGGGTCCGCTGCGGATTGCGCCCGCGGGCCAGGATGTCCAGGAACACCTGCGCCGCTACGGGATCGCGCCGCACCTTGGGTCCGATCAGGGCCGCGTGCCGGTTGGCGTAGGTGAAGGCGTCCGGGTGCAGGTCCAGGTCCCGCTGATCGGCCAGCTTGAACAGCCGCAAAAGGTTGACCGGATCGGTCTCGAACACCTTGGGCCCATCCACGTTCAGGCGTCCGCCCTCCTCGTGGAAACCGGCGTCCAGCGCCTTCTTGCGCGGCGCGGCCCGGCCGGTCAGCAGGCGCGAGATGCCCTTGGGCTGCTGCTTGACCCGCTCGGCCTCCAGCTTGGCGGCGAACACCCGGGTGAGCGAGCCCACCTCCTTGGCGATCAGGAAGTAGCGGCGCATGAACCGCTCCACGGCCGGGGCGTCGCCGCGGTCGCCATAGCCCATCCGCCGGGCGATCTCCGGCTGCAGGTCAAACGTCAGCCGCTCCTCGGGCCGACCGGTGGCGAAATGCAGGTGGCAGCGCACCGCCCACAGGAAGTCGATGGCCCGGATGAAGGCGGCGACCTCCTTGCGGTCGAACATCTCCAGCGGCACGAAACCGTCCACCTGGGCGACCGGGTGGAGGTACTGGGCGATCCAGAACAGGGTGTTCAGGTCGCGCAGGCCGCCCTTGCCCTCCTTGACGTTGGGCTCGACCATGTAGCGGCTGGCGCCGGCCCGGTCCTGGCGCTCGTCACGTTCCTTGAGCTTGGCGGCGACGAACTGGGCGGCGGTGCCCTTGACCACCTCGGCCCGGAACCGGCGGGTCAGTTCCTCGGCCAGGTTCTCGTCACCGGTCAGGCGGCGCGCCTCGAGGATCGAGGTGCGGATGGTGTAGTCCTCGCGGGAGAGCTTGACGCACTCCTCCACTGTCCGCGAGGCGTGGCCGACCTTGAAGCCCAGGTCCCACAGCGCATAGAGCATGAACTCGATCACGCTCTCGGTGTGGGCGGTCTGCTTGTAGGGCCGCAGGAACAGCAGATCGAGGTCCGAGAAGGGCGCCAATGTGCCCCGGCCATAGCCCCCGACCGCCATCAGGCCCAGGCGCTCGCCCTCGGTGGGGTTGCGGGCCCGGAACATGTGCACCGTGGTGAAATCATAGAGCGCGGTGACCACCTCGTCGGTGACCCCGGAGATGAGCCGCGCCGTCTCGATACCGCCCGCGCCGTTCTCCAGGCGCTCCTTGGCGATCATCCGGCCGCGGAACAGGGCCTGTTTGAGGATCTCCAGCGCGCGCCGGCGTTGCTCGGCGGGATCGCCGGCGGCGTCCAGGGCGGCGGCGGACAGGTGGGCCCGCAGGCGCACCCCATCAACGACATATTCCAGGCGGGTCGGGCGCAGGCGTGGCGGCATGGTCCAGATATAGGCCAAGGATGCGGAATAGTCAGGCCGCCCCACACAACCTCAGTCCCATGCGAAAAGGGCCGGGACATGATGTCCCGGCCCTTCCGCGAGTTCAGGATATGTTCGGCGATCAGTTCGCCGCGACCTGCATGCCCGAAGCCTGGGCGTACTGGCGCAGCTGGCTCTTCGCATCGGCCAGGGAGGCGCGATAGCAGGACTTGAAGGCGCCCGCGAAGACCACCGAACCGGAGACTTCACGCTTGCACACCGTGCGGGCCGCGGCGTCGATCTCGGCGTTCAGCTGCGCGGCGGACTTGCCGGCGACCGAGACGCGGATTTCAGAGGCGCTGGCCGGGGCGGCGATGGCGAGGACGGCGGCGGCGGCGGTGGCGAGGGTGACGAGCTTCTTCAATCGAGTTCTCCGACGGGCGCCATTGCATTGGGATTATTCCCTGGCGCTTGGTGACGGCGTTCTACCGCCCACGGATTAAGGCTCAATTTCTATTCACGGTTTACCTGAAGTGACCGAAATCTATTCAAAGTATGAACTCGGATTGGGGTGTCGCTGACCTCCCAGCACCTCTGACAGGGTCTGAGTTCCATCCCACAGCACGGCCGACCAGCCACAGGCCCGGGCCGATTCCACATTGCGCGCGCTGTCGTCGATCAACAGCAGGTCCGACGCCGGCAGGCCCGTCCGTTGCTCAACGGCCCGGAAGAAGGCGGGGTCCGGTTTTCCCACGCCATAGTCGGCCGCATAGTGGATGGCGTCGAAGCGATCCTTGAGCCCCAGGGTCTCCCACAGATATCGCGCCCGGTGGTGTTCCTGCACCGTCGCCAGATGCAGCCTTGCGCCGCTCGCCCTGAGCCGGGCGAGATCGTCCAGCAGCGCCAGGTCCAGATGGGCGTCCTGGGCGAACCAGTAGTCGGCCAACGCCTGGCTGGTCAGATGCGGCGCGATCTCGGCCAGCACGGGCGCCAGGCGATCATGCAGGTCGGCCCGGCCCGTGACCACGTCCTGAAAGTGGGCGGCGAAGAATCGCTGCTGCAGTAGTCCGGGATCCAGGCCCAGGTCGGCCTGCATGTCGCGGTCCCAGCGCCGGCCGGCCGGATGTCGCACGACCACGCCGTCGACATCGACCATCAGGACCTTCACCGCATCAGGCCCTTGAGCCGGTAAAGGGCGTCCATCGCCTCGCGAGGGCTCATGCTGTCCGGGTCAAGGTCCGCCAGCGCCGCCTCGACCTTGCTCGCCTCAAAGGCGGCCTGGGCCGGCTCGGCCACGGCGGCGAACAGGGGCAGGTCGTCCAGGTGCGCGGGGGCGCCGGCCTCGCGCTCCAGACGCTCCAGCACCTCGCGGGCGCGGGACACCACCGCCGGCGGCACACCGGCCAGCTTGGCCACCTGCACCCCATAGGACCGGTCGGCGGGCCCAGGACCCGCCTCGTGCAGGAAGATCAGGTCCCCGTTCCACTCCTTGGCCTTGAGCGACAGGTTGGCGACGAAGGCCAACCGGTCCTCGAGCACCGCCAGTTCGTGATAGTGGGTGGCGAACAGGCCCCGGCAGCGGTTCACCTCGTGCAGGGCCTCGGCGCAGGCCCAGGCGATGGCCAGGCCGTCATAGGTGGCCGTGCCGCGGCCGATCTCGTCCAGGATCACCAGGGAGCGCGGCGTGGCCTGGGTCAGGATGGCGGCGGTCTCAACCATCTCGGCCATGAAGGTCGACCGGCCCCGGGCCAGGTCGTCACCGGCCCCCACGCGGCTGAACAGCCGGTCCACAACCCCCAGCCGCAGCCGGCGGGCGGGCACATAGCAGCCGGCCTGGGCCAGCACAGCCAACAGGGCGTTCTGGCGCAGGAAGGTCGACTTACCGGCCATGTTCGGGCCGGTGACCAGGGCCAGCCGGGCGCCCGCCACCCCGGCCCCATCCAGTCGGCAGTCATTGGGGGTGAAGGCCTCGCCGGCCCGGCGCACCGCGGCCTCGACCACCGGGTGGCGCGCCCCCTCGGCCTCGAAGGCGGTGGAGCGGTCGAGGATCGGCCGGGTCGCCCCGGCGTCTTCCGCCCACTCGGCCTGGCCGGCGGCGAC
>NZ_JBHTLQ010000073.1:0-13605 GCF_042679085.1 Phenylobacterium conjunctum
CGACTGAGCGGCTTGCGCCGTGCGGTCCGCGGCGGCCTTGGCGCTGTCGGCGGCGGACTGGCTGGCCGCGGCCATGCTGTCCACGGCCTGCGACGAGGCGGCGCTGGCGCTTGCCGCGGCTTCGCGGGCCTCCTGGGTCGCGTTGTCGATCATGGCCGAGGCGCGGCCCTGGTCCTGGGCGGCCTGCAACTCCGCCTGGGTGTTGCGATTGTTGGTCATGAACACGATGCCCAGGATCGCCACGATGGCGACGAGGGCGGCGATCCACCAGCCGCTGTTTCCGCTGCGGTGATGGACTTCCCGGACGGTGGTTCCGGTCATCGGGTCGGTGGTGATGCGTTCGTCTTCCGGGCGCATGGGCGTCATCCTCTCCAGGGGCGGGAAAGCCCGCCGATGGCCGGATCAACGCCGCGCTTGCGCAGAGGGTTCCTGGAGCCTCAGGGGCGCTGGAGCACCAGGGCGGCCCAGGCGTCGCGGTGGATGCGGCGGACGAGCTTGAAGCCGCGCGAGCGATAGGCGGCCAGCACCCGGCGCTCCTGGGTGCGCAGCAGGCCCGACAGGATGGCGATCCCGCCTGGGACCAAGGCGCCCTTGATATCCTGGGCCAGGGCCACCAGCGGCGGGGCCAGGATGTTGGCGAACACCAGGTCGTAGGGCGCCTGCTCGCGCACCGCCCGGTGACCCAGGCCCGAGGCGTGGACGAAGCGAGCGGGAGCCTTGTTGAGCTTGGCGTTCTCGGCGGCGATGCGGACCGAGGGCTTGTCGATGTCGGTGCCGACGGCGACGGGGGAGCCGGTCCGGGCGGCGGCGATGGCCAGCACGCCGGTGCCGCAGCCCACGTCCAGCACGCGCTTGAAGCCGCGGGCCTTCAACAGGTCGTTGTAGGCGATCAGGCAGCCGACCGTGGTGCCGTGGTGGCCGGTGCCGAAGGCGGCGCCCGCCTCGATGCGCAGGTTGATGGCGTTGACCGGGGCGCGGCCGCGGTCATGGGCGCCGAAGATGAAGAACCGGCCCGCGCGCACCGGCGGCAGGCCCGACAGGGCCATGGCCAGCCAGTCGGCGTCGGCCAGCTTCTCCACCACCACCTTCAGCTTGGGGTATTCGGCCAGCCGGGCGGTCAGCGCGTCGATCTCCTCGGCGCTGGTGGGGAAGGCGTCGATGCGCCAGACGTCGTGGTCCTCGTCCTCCTCCAGGATCGAGTAGGTCGCGCCTTCCAGGGCGATGTCGGAATCGATGGCGGCGGCGGCGGCTTCAGCCTCCGCACGGGGGCCGCGGGCGATGATCTGGACGGCGTCGTCGGTCATGCGCCCCCCTGTAGAGCCTGAAGCCGCGAAAGGCGAGGGGGCGTCAGTTCACGGAGGCCGGTCGAGGCTCGAGCCCGGCGAGGATGCCGCCCCCCTGTGAAGGGAAGGCCGGCTGGGTCTTCAGATCCGCCTGATCGCGCGCCAGGGCCTGGGCGGCGGCGGGCGAGGGCGCCGCGGCGGGCTCCGGCGCGGGGGGCGGCTCTGGAGGTGGGGTGTCCTGGGGCTCCGGCGCGAGGGCCAGGGCGCCGGGTTGGGTCCAGTCCGTGCCGATCACATAGTCGGGGATGTCGCCGGTCAGGCTGGTCCACTCGGCGGCGATCTCGCCGGCCATGGCCTGGGCGCGGCGGGGAACCGGGATCTGGGGCAGGGGCTCGGTGGCCTGCTGCTCCGCCAGGGTGATGAAGTCCGGCGTCATCAGGTCCCCCAACAGGAGGCCAAGCGCGGCCGACGCGGCGACGCCGGCGAACAGGACTTTGAGCCGTTCGGGATCCATGACGCGTCCTATAGCGCGCGTCGCCGCCAAGGGTTCAGCCCGGTTGCGGAAATCGCGGCGCCTGTGGCCCAGGCGCCGCGCCGATGGGCGGTCAGGCCGTCGCCGAGGCCCGGGTCGTCGCCCGGCCGATCAGGTCGGCGATGGTCGGGATCACCCGCTTAGGCAGGTTGTGGCCCATGGCCGGCACCAGGTGCAGCTCGGCGCCGGGGATCACGGCGGCGGTGTCATGGCCGCCGGTGGGCTGGACCAGGGGGTCGTCCTCGCCGTGGATGACCACGGTGGGGGCGGTGATCGAGGCCAGGGCCGCGCGGCGGTCGCCGCTGGCGACGATGGCCGCCATCTGGCGGGCGAAGCCGGCCGGATAGAAGGACCGCTCATAGGTGGCGCGCAGGCGGGCGCGGACCTCGGCGACGTCCTCATCAAACGACGGACCGGCCAGGACCTTGGAGCCCTCAAGCCCGTGGTCGAGGAAGGCCTCCAGATCGACGGCCGGATCGGGACCACGGTTGGTCAGGCGCTCCATGGCCTCCGGCTTGGCCGGGGGCAGGGCGGGGTTGCCGGTGGTCGACATGATCGAGGTCAGGGACAGCACCCGGTGCGGATGTTCGGCGGCGACCATCTGGGCGATCATCCCGCCCATGGAGGCGCCGACGATGTGGGCGCGGTCGATGCCCAGGGCGTCCATCACGCCAGCGGCGTCAGCGGCCATGTCGGACAGGATGTAGGGGACGTCCGGCTTCTGCCCGGTCATCAGGGCCTGGTAGACCTTGGGCATGTCGGGCAGGCCGGCATGGTCCAGCTTCTGCGACAGGCCGACATCGCGATTGTCATAGCGCACCACCCGGTGGCCGCGGGCGACCAGGGCCTCCACCAGCTCCATCGGCCAGGCGATCATCTGGGCGCCCAGGCCCATGATCAGGACCAAGGGCTCACCGTCCTCGGGGCCGTGGGCGTCATATTCGAAGGTCAGGCCGTTGGCGGCGATCTGGGGCATGGGGCGTCCTATGGATTAAATCTGACGGGACCTTAGGCAGTCGCCCACAGGCTGGAAAGCCTCAGCCCTTCTCCACGAAGCTGTCGATGACCTTCTTCTCGCCGGCCTTGTCGAAGGCGACGGTGAGCTTGTTGCCCTCGATGGACTTCACCTGGCCGTAGCCGAACTTCTGGTGGAAGACCCGGTCGCCGCGTTGGAACTTGCCGGAGGCGGAGGGCTCGGAGACGGCGACCAGCCGGCCTTCGCCCTCGATCACCTGTTGGCGGCCAGGATGACCGCCCTTGTAGTTCCGCTCCTGGGCGCGCTTCCAGCCGGGCGAGGAATAGCCGGCGCCGAAGGACGGGGTTTCGTCCCAGCGGCTGCCGTGCTGCTGCATGCCGGGGCCGCCGCCGTAATAGCCGGTCTCGGAACTGGCCTCGACATTGGCGAGCGGCAGTTCGTCGACGAAGCGCGAGGGCAGCTGGCTGGTCCAGCGGCCATAGACCTGGCGGTTGGCGACGAAGGAGATGCGGGCCTCCTCGCGGGCGCGGGTGATGCCGACATAGGCCAGCCGCCGCTCCTCCTCGAGGCCCTTCTCGCCCTTCTCGTCGATGCTGCGCTGGGACGGGAAGACGCCTTCCTCCCAGCCGGGCAGGAAGACCAGGGGGAACTCCAGCCCCTTTGCTGAGTGGAGGGTCATGATCTGGACGGCGTCGGCCTGGGGCCCGCGGTCGAGGTCCATGACCAGGGAGACGTGCTCCAGATAGGCCTGGAGGTTTTCGAAGTTGGCGACGGACTGGACCAGTTCCTTCAGGTTCTCCAGCCGGGTCTGGGCCGTGGGCGTCTTGTCCAGGCGCAGCATGTCCGTATAGCCGGCCTCCTCCAGCACCTGTTCGAGCAGGCGGGGCAGGGGCAGGGTCTCGACCAGGCCGCGCCAGCGCAGGATGTCGCGCAGGAAGTTGGCGAGCGCCGTGCGGGTGCGGGCCGGCAGCTCGTCGGTCAGCACCAGCTGGCTGGCCGCCGAGAAGGCGGTGACGCCGTTCAGCCGGGCGATCTGCAAGAGCTTCTGGACGGTGGTGTCGCCGATGCCGCGCTTGGGCTGGTTGACGATGCGCTCGAAGGCCAGGTCGTCGTCCTGGGACTGGATCAGGCGCAGATAGGCGTGGGCGTCGCGGATTTCGGCCCGCTCGAAGAAGCGCGGGCCGCCGACCACCGTGTAGGGGATCGACAGGAGCACGAACCGCTCTTCGAAGGCGCGCATCTGGAACGAGGCGCGGACCAGGATGGCCATGTCGCGGTACTTGCGCGGATCGCGCTCGGTGGAGCCGCGGTGGGCGCGCTCGATCTCGTCGGCGATCAGGCGGCTCTCGGCCTCGCCGTCCCAGACCCCGCGGACGATGACCTTTTCACCGCCGTTCTGGTCAGTCCACAGGGTCTTGCCCAATCGGCCCTTGTTGGCGGCGATCAGGCCGGAGGCGGCGGCCAGGATGTGGCTGGTGGAGCGGTAGTTGCGCTCCAGGCGGATGACGGTGGCGCCTGGGAAGTCGCGCTCGAAGCGCAGGATGTTGTCCACCTCGGCGCCGCGCCAGCCATAGATCGACTGATCGTCATCGCCCACGCAGCAGACGTTCTGGCGCTTCTGGGCCAGCAGGCGCAGCCACAGGTACTGGGCGACGTTGGTGTCCTGGTACTCGTCCACCAGCACGTACTTGAAGCGCTCATGATAGTCGGCGAGCACGTCCGGGTGGCCTAAGAAGATGGTCAGGTTGTGCAGCAACAGGTCGCCGAAGTCGCAGGCGTTCAGCACCCGCAGGCGCTCCTGGTAGAGGCTGTAGAGCCGCTGGCCCTTGTTGTTGGCGAAGTGCGCGCCCTCGGCGGGGGGCAGCTTCTCCGGCGTCCAGCCGCGGTTCTTCCAGTGGTCGATCAGGCCGGCCAGGGTCTTGGGCGTCCAGCGCTTGGCGTCGATGTTCTCGGCTTCCAGCAGCTGCTTGATCAGGCGCTCCTGATCGTCGGTGTCGAGGATGGTGTAGTTGGACTTCAAGCCCACCAGCTCGGCGTGGCGGCGCAGGATCTGGGCGGCGATGGCGTGGAAGGTGCCCAGCCAGCGCAGGCCCTCGGCCTGGGGACCGATGATGTGGGTGATCCGCTCGCGCATCTCGCGCGCGGCCTTGTTGGTGAAGGTGACCGCCAGCAGCTCCCACGGCTTGGCCCGGCCGGTGGCCAGGATGTGGGCCAGGCGCGTGGTCAGCACCCGCGTCTTGCCGGTGCCGGCCCCGGCCAGCACCAGCACGGGGCCGTCGGTGGCCTCTACCGCCTGGCGCTGCTCGGTGTTCAGACCGTCGAGATAGTCAGGCCCCCGCATGCGCGCGAGGTCGCTGACGCGGGGCTGGGGCAGGTGGTCGTTGTATGATTCAGGCGCAGACATCGGAACATATGTAGCACAGACGCGCGCGGGCTTAAGTCCGTGAGGAACGCTCGCACGCATTTCCATGTTAGGCTTGGACGAGGGGACGCATCGAACGAAGGAGGCCGCCATGGCGCGCTCATCCGGACGTGGATCGATCCTGGCCCTGATCGTCGCCATCGTGGCCCTGGCCTTGGCGGCGGGGGCCTATTTCGCCTGGTCGGCGCGGCGGGTGGAGAGCCCGGTGAAGGTGTCCCTGGAACTGCCCAAGGCGCCCTTGCCGGATGGGCCTAAGCTGCCGGATCCGCCGATCCCTGCGCCGCGCTGAACACCTCAATTACCGTCATGGCCGGGCTTGTCCCGGCCACCCATGAACTCCGACTTGCAGGATCAGGCGCGTATGGGTGGCCGGCACAAGGCCGGCCATGACGGTCTTGGTTGCGGGGAGTTTAGCGCCCCTGCGCGAACCGCAGCGCCGCCACCCGGCAGGCGGAGGCGAGGGGGGCTTCGGCGCGGGTCTGGTCGAGGCGGGCGATGAGGCCGGCGAGGCTTAGGCCCTCGGCCGCCGCCATCTCGTCCAGCACGGCCCAGAACTCCGGCTCCAGGGCGAGCGAGGTGGCGTGGCCGGCCAGCAGGATCGAGCGCTTCTTTAAGCGGGGCATGAGATGTCTAGTCTCCCTCAAAACGGGGCTTGGCAAGCGCTCACGCGGTTGAAATAAAGATGACACATCCGTCATTTTGTATCCGAGCACTGTTCAGTTATGGAGTTTGCCCATGACCGCCACCGTGATCGACCTGTCGCCGGCCCAACGCCCGCTGCCTAAGCCCCGCCTGGACTGGCCGGCGGCGTTCCGCGCCGTGCGCAAGCTGTTGAAAAACAAGGAAGACACTCTTCAGGTCTTCGAGATCATGAAGGCCCTGAACGGCAAGTCGGTGGCCGACGGCTACGCCCGTATGCTGACCACTCTTCAGGGCGGCCGCATCGCCTATGAGCGGCAGGAACTGGCCAAGCGGCTGATGGACGACGCCTGGCTGGACAGCTTCGCGCCCGGCACGGTCGGCGCGGCCTATCGCGACTTCATCCGGGCCGAGAACCTGTCGGCCGACGGCCTGGTGCAGGTCAGCCGCGACGGCGGCGAGGCGATCGACGTCGCGCACCCCCACGCCTGGTTCGGCCGCCGGATCCGCGACACCCACGACATCTGGCACATCCTGAGCGGCTATCACCGCGACGCCCTGGGCGAGGCCTGCCTGGTGGCCTTCTCCTACGCCCAGACGGGCGGGCTGGGCTGGGCCTTCATCGCCGTGGTGGCGGCCCTGCGCTCCAAGACCAAGCGCGCGCCGAAGCAGCCCTATGTGCGGGCGATCTGGCAGGGCTATCAGCGCGGCCGCGCGGCGGCCTGGCTGCCGGCTGAGGACTACGACGTCATTCTGAACGAGCCGCTGGACGCCGCTCGCCGCCGGCTGAAGATCACGCCGGCGACCCACTACAACGCCATCCCCCAGGACCTGCGCGACCTCGTGCACCCGTCCATGCGGAAGGCGGCCTGAACCCGCCGAAGCCAGTTCCCTTGGCGGCGGACTAGAGGGGCGGGGGAGAGTCGAGCCTCCCCCGCCTTTTCATTTTCAGCGATCTTCGCGCTTGGCGCCGTCGAGCAGCTTCACGCCCTTGTCGCGCTCCAGCGCCTGGGCCTGCTTCTCGCCCTTGGTGCGGCCGAACTTGGCGCGGTTGGCGGCGGCCTCGGCCTTGGCCTGGGTCTTCTGCGCCGCCTTGCGGGCCTTGTTGAAGTTGACGATCTCGGTCATGGCGCCTTCCGGGGCTGGATGACGATGGCGGCCTGCAGGCGCAGGGGCTGGCCCTTGGTCAGCTGGACCGGGACGCGGCCGGGGAAGGCGCAGTTCTGCATGGAAAGCTCCCGGCGCAGGATCCACTGGGTGATCGGCTGGCCATTGGCCTTGCAGGCCAGGCCCACAGCCCAGGCGGGATAGCCGGCGCTGGCCGGCCAGGTGAAGCCCATGGACGATCCAGCCGAGACCTGGCCCACCTGGGGCTGAACGACCTTGCCCTGGGAGGCGAAGGTCAGCTGGTCGGGGCGCACGAGGCGGATGGAGAACCCGCCATAGCCCTTGGCGTCATCGCTGCCGCCCAGGGACAGGCCGTCGACCTTGGGCGTGATGGCCGTGTCGAAGTCGAGGGTGCGGCCGCCCTTGTCCAGGGGATGGACGGTGATCTTCGTCGTCTCGCTGGCGACATAGACCAGCTCCCCGTCCTTGGAGACCATCCAGTCGAGGTCGACGGTGAGCACGCCGGAGCCATCGGTCTGGCCCTGGAACTTCTGGCCTTTCACGAAATAGGTCAGGCCGGTCATGAACCAGCCGTCCGCTGCCGGCTGGCCGTTCAGCTTCACCTGGTGCCAGGCCCAGAAGACGCCGCGCTGGTGGGGATGGTCGGCGGGACCGTCTTCGGTCAGGGCGGTCCCGTCCGGCGCATAGAGCGGGTGGATGTAGTTCAGGCGACCGGGCTGGGCGGGGTCGGCCGTGCGGGCGCGGTAGACCAGGACGGGCTTGCCGTCGTCGGTGATCGTCACCTGGTCAGGGCTGAGCTTGGCGTCCACCGCCGCCTGGGCCGGCAGGGCGAAGGCGAGCGCGCAGGCGAGGGCGAGGAGGGGGCGGCTGTGGCGCATGGGCGGCTCCGGGGCTCGGGCCAGATTAGCGCGGGCTGGGCGAGCTGCGCCATGAACTCTTGGACAGGAAGGGCGTTTCCACCCCGAACCCCAGACAAGGAGATACAGCTATGGTGATGGGTGAAAACATCCGCGAACACATGGAAGTGGTCGGGTCGGACGGTGGTCACGTGGGCCGGGTCGACAAGGTGGCCGGGACCGAGATCGAGCTGGCCATGCTCGACCTGGGATCAGGCTTCAAGCACCACCTGATCCCGCTGACCTGGGTCGATCACGTCGAGGACGACAAGGTCTGCCTGAGCATGACCAAGGACGCCGCCAAGGCGGCCTGGCGCGAGAAGCACTAGGCGGGAGCGAACCCCTCTCCCCGCACGCGGGGAGAGGGGGAGTGCTGGCTTACTTCAGGTTGGCGCAGAAGCGCTGGATGCGGCCGCAGGCGTCTTCCAGCACCGCGTTCGAGGTCGCGTAGCTGAT
Organism: Phenylobacterium conjunctum; assembly: GCF_042679085.1. Lineage (NCBI taxonomy): Bacteria > Pseudomonadati > Pseudomonadota > Alphaproteobacteria > Caulobacterales > Caulobacteraceae > Phenylobacterium > Phenylobacterium conjunctum. The sequence continues at coordinate 8,333 of NZ_JBHTLQ010000073.1, forward strand.
GCGGAAGAAGGGCGAGAGGCCGAAGGCCGCGCCGAACACCACCGAGACGCCTTCCTGCTCCAGCAGTTCGACCGCGAAGTCCTGGTCGTTCTGGATGACCTTGCCCGAGGGGGCGGTCTTGCCGAGCAGCTTTTCAACCGACGGATAGACGTAGAAGGCGCCTTCCGGCGTCGGGCAGTGGATGCCCTGGGCCTGGTTCAGCATGGAGACCACCAGGTCGCGGCGGCCTTCGAACAGCTTGGCGTTCGGCTTGATGAACTCCTGGGTGCCGTTCAGGGCTTCCACCGCCGCCCACTGCGAGATCGAGCAGGGGTTGGAGGTGGTCTGGCTCATGACCTTGGCCATCAGCTTGATCAGCGGCTCAGGGCCGGCCGCATAGCCGATCCGCCAGCCAGTCATGGCGTAGGCCTTGGACACGCCGTTCATGGTCAGGGTGCGGTCGTAGAGGGCCGGCTCGACCTGGGCGATGGTGGTGAACTCGAAGTCGCCGAACACCAGGTGCTCGTACATGTCGTCCGTCAGGATCATCACGTGCGGGTGGCGCAGCAGGACGTCGGCGATCGCCTTGAGTTCAGCGCGGGTGTAGGCGGCGCCGGACGGGTTGGACGGCGAGTTCAGGAACACCCACTTGGTCTTGGGCGTGATCGCAGCTTCCAGGTCGGCGGCCTGCAGCTTGAAGCCGGTGTCTGCCGTGGTGGCCACGGCGACCGGCGCGCCGCCGGCCAGCAGCACGATATCCCAGTAGCTGACCCAGTAGGGCGTCGGGATGATCACCTCGTCGCCGGGCGACAGGGTGGCGATCATGGCGTTCCAGATCACCGGCTTGCCGCCGGGCGAGACGTTCACCTGGCTGGTCTTGTAGGTCAGGCCGTTCTCGCGCTGGAACTTGGCGACGATGGCTTCCTTGAGCTCCGGAATGCCGTCGACGTTGGTGTACTTGGTCTTGCCGTCGCGGATCGCCTTGATGGCGGCTTCCTTGACGTTCTCGGGGGTGTCGAAATCCGGCTCGCCCGCGGCGAGGGAGATCACGTTTCGGCCCTGCGCTTTCAGTTCGCGGGCTTTCGCGTCCGCCGCCAGGGTGGCGGAGGGCTTAACGCGAGACAGCGCGGCGGATTCGAGCGACATAGCGGGGTGACTCCCGGTCGAGGTTTGAAGGAACGGGCGCGGGTTTAGCCGAAGGGCGCGAAGAGGCAAAGCCGCGATTGCCGGCTACGCTTGACGCAACCCCCCGAAAGGGCGACGGAGCGGGCATGCGTCGCATCCTGCGCTTCCTGACCGAAATGGACGCCAAGGCCTGGCGGACCCTTCTGGTGTCCTTCGTGCTGTTCGGCGGCGTCGGCCTGGTCTTCCTGTTCGGGGCCCAGGTGCTGGGGTTCAATGGCGAGGCCACGGTGCAGAACTGGCTGGGCGCGGCGAGCGGCCCCTGGTCGCTGCCCATCGCCGTCAGCGCCTTCGCCCTGCTGGCCTTCATCGGCGTTCCGCAGTTCGTGTTGATCGCCGCCGCCGTGGTGGCCTTCGGGGCCTGGACCGGCTTCGCCTACAGCTGGATCGGGACCATGGTCTCGTCCCTGGTCGGCTTCTACCTGGGGCGGATGGCGGGGGCGAAGACGCTCGAGACCTTCTCCGGCGAGAGCGTGCGGCGGTTCATGGACATGGTTGGCCGCAACGGCTTCCTCGCCAGCCTGATCGTGCGGCTGGTGCCGTCAGCGCCCTTCATCGTCGTCAACATGGCGGCCGGCGTGACGCCTATGCGCGTCATCGACTTCGCCGCGGGCACGGCCATCGGCATCATCCCGAAGATCGCCCTGACGGCCTTCGCCGGCAATTCCATCGTCGCGGCCATGAGCGGCGGCGGGATCAAGCATGTCGGCGGGCTGGTCGCCATCGCCGCGATCTGGATCGCCTTCGGCTGGTTCGCCCGGCGCTGGCTGAAGTCCCGCGAAGCCGAGGACGCGACCCAAACGGAGGCTTGAGGCCCATGCTGAAGCTCTACACCTTTCCCAAGACCATTGGCCTGGCCTGTCACATCGCCCTGGCGGAGGCTGGCGCGGCGTATGAGCTGGTGAAGGTCGACTTCATGACCAACGCCCAGCGCGCGCCGGACTACCTGGCCATCAATCCGAAGTCGCGGGTGCCGGCCCTGGAGACCCCGCAAGGGATCCTGACCGAGGCCCCGGCGATCATGACCTACATCGCCCAGACCCATCCGGCGGCGAAGCTGGTGCCTGACGAGCCCTTCGCCTTCGCCGAGATGCTGGCCTTCAACATCTATCTGTGCGGCACCGTGCACCCGGCCGCCGCGCACCGGCATCGTGGCTATCGCTGGGCCGACGCGCCCGAGGCCATCGAAGACATGCGCCGCAAGGCGCCCCTGAACGTCGCCGAATGCTTCGACCTGATCGAGGCCCACATGTTCAAGGGGCCGTGGGTGATGGGGCAAGACTACAGCCTGGCCGACCCTTACCTCTATGTGCTGACCAGCTGGCTTGCGCGCGATGGCGTGGACTCCGCGCCCTATCCGAAGGTGATGGAGCATTTCGCGCGGATGGGCGAGCGGCCCGCCGTGCGCAAGGTTCTTGCCGAAGTCGAGGCCCTGAGCGCCGCCTGACGCAAGGCTGTTGCGGAATGAGCCCTGATTCAGTATGAGGTCTCCTATGCGTACGCAGTCGAACAGCCTGCTTCTTCTCTCGCTGGGGCTTAGCCGCCCCTGGGCGCCTTACTAGGCTGCGCATCTTCGCGGCCGGGCGCTTCAGGGGATGACCCATCCGTCCAAGCGCCTTAAGAGAACCCCGCGAAGAGAGACTACATCATGACCGTATCCGCCAACGATCCCGCCCCGGCTCGCGACGAACGCGACCGCGTCATCATCTTTGACACCACCATGCGTGACGGCGAGCAGTCGCCCGGCGCGTCCATGTCGCTGGAAGAAAAGCTGGAGTTGGCGAAGATCCTCGAGGAAATGCGGGTCGACGTGATCGAGGCCGGCTTCCCCATCGCCTCCAACGGTGACTTCGAGGCCGTCCGCGCCGTCGCGGAGATCGTTTCCGAGAGCACCGTCTGCGGCCTGGCCCGCGCCGGCGCCGCCGATATCGAGCGCTGCGCCGAGGCGATCCGCCCGGCCAAGCGCGGCCGCATCCACACCTTCATCTCCACCAGCCCGGTCCACATGAAGTGGAAGCTGCAGATGGAGCCGGAAACGGTCCTGGAGATGATCACCAAGTCCGTGTCGCTGGCCCGCAACCTGTGCGGCGACGTGGAATGGTCGGCCGAAGACGCCACCCGCACCGAGCGCGACTTCCTGCTGCGGTCCGTGGAGGCGGCCATCAAGGCCGGCGCCACCACGATCAACCTGCCCGACACGGTGGGCTACACCTATCCGTCGGAATACGCCGACCTGTTCCGGGACGTGATCGAGAACGTGCCGGGCGCCGACAAGGTGATCTTCTCCACCCACTGCCACAACGACCTGGGCCTGGCCGTGGCCAACTCCATCGCCGGCGTCCAGGGCGGCGCGCGCCAGATCGAGTGCGCCATCAATGGCATCGGTGAGCGCGCGGGCAACGCGGCCCTGGAAGAGATCGTCATGGCGCTGAAGGTGCGCGGCGACCGTCTGCCCTTCCACACCGCGGTCGAGCCCCTGCACATCACCCGGGCCAGCCGCTACGTCTCGGCGATCACCGGCTTCCCGGTGCAGTTCAACAAGGCCATCGTCGGCAAGAACGCCTTCGCCCACGAGAGCGGCATACACCAGGACGGGATGCTGAAGAACGCCGAGACCTACGAGATCATGAAGCCGGAGGACGTGGGGCAGGGCGCCACGAACCTGGTCATGGGCAAGCACTCCGGCCGCCACGCCTTCCGTGAAAAGCTGAAGGCCCTGGGCTATGAGCTGGGCCAGAACGCCCTGAACGAGGCGTTCCAGCGCTTCAAGGACCTGGCCGACAAGAAGAAGCACGTCTTCGACGATGACATTGTGGCCCTGGTGGACGACGCCCTGGCCTCGGGCGCGGACCGCATCCAGGTCAAGCACCTGCGCGTGATCGCCGGCACCGAAGGCCCGCAGGAAGCCCACCTGACGGTCACGGTCGACGGCGTCGAGCGCTCGGCCACCGCCACCGGCGACGGCCCGGTGGACGCGGTGTTCAACGCCATCCACGAGGTTGTGCCGCACACCGCCATCCTGCGCCTGTTCCAGGTGCATGCGGTGACGGAAGGCACGGACGCCCAGGCTCAGGTCTCGGTGCGGCTCGAAGAGGACGGCCGGATCGCCACCGGCCAGGCGGCGGACACCGACACCCTGACGGCGTCGGCCAAGGCCTATGTGAACGCGCTGAACAACCTCTTCGCCCGCAAGGAAAAGAGCGCGCCTGACGCGATCGCGTCGGGGTTCTAAGCGCGCCAAGGTGTCATCCCGGTTTCCCCGCCAGGGGAAGACCGGGACCCATAAACACACATTTCTCCTGAAGGCCCGGCGCGTCTGGGTCCCGGTCAGGCGCTGCGCGCCTTCCGGGATGACACCACGCGCGCGGGTGGGGTTTCGACATGCTCTGGATCATCCTGACCGCCGCGGCGGCGCCGCTGCAGGTGGCGCGCAATGCGCTGCAGCGTGGCCTGATCGGTGACGCCGGGCCTTGGGGCGCGACCCTGGTGCGCTTCCTGTTCGGCCTGCCGTTCTCGATCAGCATCTTCGCCCTGGTCGCTCTGTTGACCCACGGGGCGCAGCCGCAGTTCGGCTGGCCGTTCTTCAGCGCCATCCTGATCGGGGCGACAGCCCAGGTCGCGGCCACGGCCGCCCTGTTGTTGGCCATGCATCGATCAGGCTTCGCGGTGGCCACCTTCATGCAGCAATCCTCCCTGCCGCTGGGCGCGGTGGTGGGGCTGGTGCTGTTTCACGACGCCCTGGGTGGGGCGAAGTGGGCGGGGATCGCGGCCACGACCTTGGGTCTGGCGGTCCTGTCCTGGCCAAAGCCCGAGGACACCCGCGGGGCGACGCTGGGCTCCCTGTTCGGCCTGGCGTCGGGCCTGGCCTTCGCCTTCGCCCTGAATGGCTATCGTCAGGCGGGGCTGGCGCTGGAGCCGCAGCATCCGATCTTCGCGGCGACGGCGGGGGTGGTGGTGGCCCAGACCTACCAGACCCTGCTGCTGGGCTCGGCCCTGGCGATCTGGCGGCCGGCCGCCCTGCGCGCTGTGGCGGCCTCCTGGCGGCAGTCCCTGGGCGCGGGCTTCTGCGGCGCGGCGGCCTCGGCCTGCTGGTTCGCGGCCCTGGCCATGGC
>NZ_JBHTLQ010000074.1:0-13554 GCF_042679085.1 Phenylobacterium conjunctum
CTACCACCGGCGCTACAGATCAACTATCACCCCCCAGGGCTCTCATAATGATCGAGGGACCGGTGGGGGGCAGGTCAAGCCTACATCCATGAGGCGCTGGCGTTGGTGTGCATCGCTTGCGGCGGACAGCGACCAGTGGCTCCCGGTCAAAGGGTCAAGCGTGGTTTTTCGGGCCGCCTTGCGGTTCGGGCAGTCGTTCTGGACCAAGCCACGATAGACCGCTAAGAGGACTGACCCAAGCGCTCGAGAGCTGTGGGCTAACCGCCCCGAGACGGCCTCAAAGGCCATATGGCGGGTTTCTGGGTCCCTCTAGTGGCGTAGCAGACATTCAGGTCCTAAGGGCTGGGGCCGCTGTTTGCGGGCGGCGCCCAAAGGCCGCCGCACCGGCCAAGCGGAGCTAGAAGCCCTGCGGAGACCATGCTGACAGTCCTTGACTAGCGCCGCCATGCGACCTCCCGCCTCAGCCTAAATTGGGTCCAGTCTGTTCCGCGACGGGTTGCTGGACGCCTCTAGGATCAAAGGTGCTGTGGCTTTAGTTGGCCCGCAGCCACCGCGAGGCTGTGTGATGTCGTCGCGGGCTTCCACCGTTCTATGTCTGCATGGTCCTGGTCGCGGGGCTCGATCCACCTTGGGCCGTCGGGACCGGTCTCCTTCTTCCAGAAGGGGGCGCGGCTCTTCAAGTAGTCCATGAGGAATTCGTAGGCCTCGAAGGCGCGGCGGTGGCGACGAAGACGATGGCCTCGCCAGGGGCGATGTCGCCGATCCGGTGGACGATGACGATGTCCTGCAGGGAGAAGCGCGCCCGGACCTGATCGCTTCGTGTGACGCCCCTCCGTCGTTGAGGTCGCCTACCTAGGACAACCATTCTACATTGAGCCCGGTCCCGTGAAGGATCGCGCCGGAGAAGTCCACGCGCCTTTCTTTGCCTGACAGCATCTGGATTGCAGCCAGGTCTGCCCGCAAGAAGCTGGCGTGCGCCAGGTTCGCGTCTCGAAAACTGGCTCCGCGCAGGTCTGCGTTCTGGAACTTCGCGCTGCGCAAGTCCGCGCCATTGAAATTGGCGCCAATTAGTTGTGAGCCTGAGAAGTCAACGGCGACGCCACAGGTCGCCGAAAAATCGCCGCCAGACAGACCTCGACTGGTATAGGCAGGCCCCGCGAGCCTGAGGTCTACGCCAGCGAGCCGGGCGGGTTGGCCTGCGGCGCCGCGACTTCCAACCCAGGTTTCGGCTTCTGCCAGTGCGATCTGGATCGCGAGCACATCATCCGGCGTCGAGGGTCTTGGATCCAGGACACACTGGGCCAGCACCTCTCGGGGCAGCGCGACTGTGCTGAGCTTGGCGTTGGTCAGGATAGCACCTCTGAACCGCGCCCCCTCCGTTCGCGCACCAGTCAGATCGGCCCCATCGAGATTGGCGTTGTCGAACCTGGCCCCCCTCAGGTTCGCATTGCGCAGGTTTGCGCCTTTGAGCGAACAGTTGGTGAAGTCGGCGCCGTGATCTGGGTTGACGTCTTGGTGGGACACCTGCAGCGCGCCGATCGCATCGGCGAACACCATGACGGCGCCGCGCATATCGGCGCCGTCGAGGTTTGCCCCTGTCAACACCGCCCCCCCGAGGCGCGCGCCGCGCAGATCCGCTCGGGCGAGGGTCGCCTGGCTGAGATCGCATCCTCGCAGGCTCGCGGCAAACAGCACCGCCCGGCTAAGATCGGTACGGGCGAATGATGACCCGTCCAGCTCTGATCCGGTGAAGTCGATGTCGGGTAGGTGGCGGTCCGCAGCCTGCATGCCCCTTGCCCGAATAAAGCGTGGCAGTCGTCGGGCGCCAACTCGCCGCCCCGCCGCCAACGCCTCCTGGGCCGCGAGCATGGTCAAGAAGGCCGGCGCATCAATGTCGATGAGCCTTACGGGCGCGAGGGAAGGCGAAGGAGACAAGATTCCTGCCACATATTCCGCTATTGAAAGTCAGTAAACGAGTCCTACTTAATGGAACGTCAAGTTCTCACGGACCAAGAGTTGACCCCAGATGATGAAAGAGTTGTATCCAGGATTGGTCCGCGGCCCGATTTGAGCAACTGACTCCATCGCGTTGCTGAGCGCCAATGTGGCTCCACGAGCGTGGCGCCTTGCGAACCCTGCGGGGCGGCCCCGCACCCGCTGGATCGAGCTGGGCGTTCCGCCAGTTGGCTCCTTGGCCCGAAGGCCTAGGAACCTCTCGATCTGGCTTAGCTCGTCATGTGCGGCGCGAGGCCGCTAACACCTGTTCTCCGCCGCCATTCCCTTTGTGCGGATACTGCCGTTTGGGCTGACCCTGGCGCCCCCTCCTAGGCTCAGGACCCAACAGCACCGGTTCGACGTTGGGGCTTTGGCTCTATGGCAATGCGCGTCGCCGCCTGCGGCACGGGCGGGAGATCGCGCGGTCCGATGCTTCATCCAGCCGCGTAGATTGCTACCGCGTGACCGTGGACAGGGTGGCGTTCCTCGCCGATCGCCCGCATGCCGCGTCGCTCATAAAACGTCCGAGCTTCCATGTTGGTAGCCGCCGTTTTGAGCCAAAATCCGTTCGGCATCAGTTCGGTGGCGCGCGCAAACAGAAGCCTGCCCACGCCCCGCCCCTTCCATTCCGGAGAGACGAATAGCTGATCGAGCACTCGGCTGGCTTGCAGCACAGCGAGGAAACCGACCATTCCGTCGTCCGCTTCAGCCACCGTCACAAGCCAGCCCGCGGCGACTTCACGCCCGACCCTCGCCATTAGCTCATCCACGCCGACGGTCCGCGCGGCGGAAACGCCAGTGGAAAGCCAGCTTCCGTACCAGACTGCGGCCAACGCTGGCGCGTCGTCGGGAGTGAAGGGCCTGAGCCTCAGCACCGTCATCCGATCAACGTAAGGCCAGCGAACCCACCAGATCAAGAAGTTCGCCCGCGGCTGCGGCCTGACACTTACGCTGTTCGGAACAGCTCGCGATCCAGCAAATTTCGAATACCGGGAGGTGTCCTATGGCTAAGCCGCCTTTTGCTTAGCGAGGCGCAGATGCGCCGGCTCGCGCGCTGCTTCCTGCAGTCGCGCGGCCGGGCGCGGGTTGATGATCGGCTGGTGTTGCCTGGGCTCGCGTCTGTGATCAGGAACGGGCCAAGGTGGCGCGGTGCGCCGTCGGCCTCCGACCCACACAAGACACTCGACAACCGGTTCGAGCGCTGGAGCCGAGCCGGTGTGTTCGCCCGAATCTTCGCAGATCTTACGTCAGAGGGCGGCGCGCGCGATCAGCTCATGGTGGACGCCACTCACCTCAAGGCGCGCCGAACTGCCGCCGCCCTGCTCACAAGGGGAGCTCTCCGCGCTGGATCGGCCGCCCTCGCGTCGAAAATCATATGAGCCTCTCTAAGGGTGGAGCGCTCATGCTGGACGCTATTCCAGCCACGCCCGTGCTGGTCGCAGCTATGACGCCGGCTGGCTCCGCCAAGCGCTCCGGGCCGGGGGCAGTCGCCCGTGCGTCTCCGGTTGCGCAGGTCGCGTGCGCCTGGTCCGCCATGGCAAAGACCTGTACCGTCAGCGTTACAAGATCGAGATCATGATCGGTCGGCTGAAAGACTGGCGGCCCATCCGCCCCCGCTACGACCGATGCGCCCACACCTTCATGAGCGCCATCACCCTCGCCGCAATCATCCTAGTCTGGCGACCTCGTTGTGAGTCCTGAGCCTAGGCCTGTCGAGGGTCGCCACGGGACCTCCTCATGCGCAAAAGATCCCTGATGCACGGACGCTCGATCGAGCCTAAGCGCGCGGCGGTGTCCGACTAGAGGGAGACAGTTTGATGGGTTGGCCAAGCTCCCACCGGGCGATATCTGCATGGTCCTGGTCGCGGGGCTCGATCCACCTTGGGCCGTCGGGACCGGTCTCCTTCTTCCAGAAGGGAGCGCGGCTCTTCAAGTAGTCCATGAGGAAATCGCAGGCCTCGAAGGCGGCGCGGCGGTGCGGGGCGGCGGTGGCGACGAAGACGATGGCCTCGCCAGGGGCGATGTCGCCGATCCGGTGGAGGATGAGCAGATCCTGCAGGGCGAAGCGGGTGCGGGCCTGGTCGGCGATGGCCTGGATGGCCCGCTCGGTGAAGCCCGGATAGGCCTCCAGGGTCAGGGTGGTGGTCGAGCCGGCCTCGGAGCGGGCTAGGCCTGTGAAGCTGGCGATGGCCCCGGTCTCGGTGCGGCCCTGGGAGAAGCCGGTCAGAAGAGCGCCGGGCTCGAAAGGCTGATCGGTGAGCCGGATCATCAGCCGCCGCTCATCGGGGGCAGGAAGGCGACCTCGGCGCGGGCGGTGACTGGGGCGTCGCCGCGGACGATCTCCTGGTCCAGGGCGACCTGGACGCCGGGGCCGGACAGGGCCTCGCCCAGGGCCTCGTTATCTTCAGCCAAGCGGGCCTTCAGGGCGAAGAGGCTGTCGCCTTCGATCTCGCGCTCGCGCCAGCCGGCGAGGTCGGCGAGGCGGCCGAACAACAGGATGCGGGCCATCCTATCCGCCCGTCGTCGACATGTGCCGGGCCACGGCAGGGGCGGCGGCGCGGGCGATCTGGAAGTCATGGCCTTGAGGCTTGGCGTCGATGGCCAGGCGGATGGCGTCGACCAGATCGGCGTCGCTGGCGCCCGCGCGGATCACCGCCCGCAGGTCTGAGGCGTCCTCTCTGCCTAGGCAGGTGTGCAGGGTGCCGGTGCAGGTCAGCCGCACACGATTGCACGCCTCGCAGAAGTTATGGCTCAGCGGGGTGATGAAGCCCAACCGGCCGCCGGTCTCGGCCACCCGCACATAGCGGGCCGGGCCGCCGGTCTGGTGGTCGATGTCGGTGAGGGTCCAGAAGCTCTCCAGCTCGCGGCGGACGTCCTTCAACGACAGGAACTGGTCGGTGCGGTCGACCTCGATCTCGCCCAGCGGCATGGCCTCGATCAGGGTTATGTCGCAGCCCCGGCCGTGGGCCCAGGTGATCAGCTCGGGCAGCTCGGTGAGATCGCGGGTGATCTTCGCAAAGCCCACAAGTGCGCCATCGTCATCCCGGATCGGGTCGATGATGGCGTTGGCCCAGAAGCGACCGCCATCCTTGCGATAGCGCCACCCCTCGGATTCGAAGCGGCCCTCAGCCTCTGCGGTGGCCAATGCCCGCGCCGGAAGGCCCGCTTCCTGATCCTCCGCGCTGTAGAATTTGGAGAAATGCTCGCCGATGATCTCGTCGGCCGTGTAGCCCTTGAAGCGCTCCGCGCCCGTATTCCAGCTTGTGATATAGCCGGCGGGATCCAGCATGTAGATGGCGTAGTCTGTCACGCTCTTGCCAGCGTCGGGGCCCCAAGACATGTCCCTCCAAGGCGGTCCCACGCACTTGTGAATCCGTCTCCAAGCTCGTCCGTCGTTCTGTTCGCGCCGGGATATGCCCAGGTCCCGAGTCTCTCCCGCAGCGCCAGCTGGCGTTCTTCGACATCCCTGGGGCGGGGGCTGAAGCATGGTGGGCCCCGACACCAGGTCTGCTGCGCAAATCCATGCAGTCTCCTTGGCCCCCCTCCCTTAGGCCGCCGCTCTTACGCACGCGCTCAAAGCGCAGCTCGGCCCGCGGGGCGATGCTGGAGGCGCCGCAGGGCGGTTCGGACCGCTAGCGACTCACGATCCCAAAGGCGCAAGCGCTCGCAGGAGCCCCGCCGGCGATATCGGCTTGGAGACCACGCCATCGAAGGCGGAGAGGTCCACCCCTTCGCCGACATCGGCTGAAAAGGCCAGCACGAGTGCATGCTGCGAGGGGCCCGGCCGGCTGCGGATCGCCTCAAGCGCTGCATAGCCGTCCATGACGGGCATGCGCAGATCCATCAGGACGACATCGAAGGTCCCCGCGGCGGCCTGAGCCGCCGCTTCCGCCCCGTCTGTCGCTGTGACCACGTCCGCGCCAGCAGCCTCCAGGATGAGCTCTACGAGCTCCAGATTTGCGGGGTTGTCATCGGCGACCAGAATCCGAAGACCTTCAAGGTCCGCAGACGGGCTCGGCGTGGCGTCCATCTGCTCGTCGGTTGCAGCCGGGGCTGGCACGGTGAAGTAGAACATCGAACCCCGACCCGGTGTGCTCTGGACGGCGATGTCGCCGCCCATTGTCGCCACCAGGGCGCGGCAAAGCGTTAGGCCAAGGCCGGTGCCGCCATGCTTTCGGGTCATGGCGTTGTCGATTTGCGAGAAACGCTTGAACAGCCGGGTTTGATCTTCCAGGGACAAGCCAGGACCCGTATCAGACACCGCAACGTAAAGCTCACCGCGCTGGTCTCTCAACGTCAGCTGCACCTGCCCCGTGTCCGTGAAGTTTACGGCGTTACTGATCAGGTTGGAGAGCACCTGGCGCAGAGCTTGGGGATCGACCAGGCGGACATCCCGAACCTCAATTGAGGTGAACGTCAATTCCAACTTCTTCTGTGCCGCTTGAGCTTGGAAGAGCTCCAGGGTCTCCCTGGCTAGCGCAATGACGTCGGTGGGGACCGGGCGCAGCGCCGTTTCCCCCGCTTCCAGCTTGGAGAAGTCCAAAATGTCATTGACCAAATCGAGCAGCGCTCGGCCGGCTGTGTCGATCCGATTTGCATACTGACGCGCCGCGTCGCTCAGATCTGGGCGGTTCTTTAGAAGGGCCGAGAAGCCGATGACCGCCGTCAGCGGTGTGCGGATTTCGTGGCTCATGTTGGCCAGGAACGCCGATTTTGCCTGGCTCGCGGCTTCCGCCTCACGCGTGCGCGCCGCGACGCGGCCCTCAAGGTCCTGCAGTAGCGCCTGTCGCTCACCGCGTTCACTAGAGAGCGCCCTGGCCAGAACGCCAATCTCGTCAGAACGACTATCCAGGGTCGAGTCTGGCAAGTGGCCCTCGGCCTCGGCTTCCCTTGCCAGCTTGGCGAGCGGCTGGGCGATGAGCCGTCGTATCCACCAAAAGGTCAGAGCGGCCTGAGCCGACCCCGCCAAGAGGCCAAAGACCAGTAGCGGCGTGGCAGAGCGGTTGGCCGCCGCCACCACGGCCGTCTCCGGCATGACCGTAAGAAAGTACCAATCGGGTCCCGCAATTCGACCGTAAGCGATGAGGAAAGCCCCATTTGGCGTCCTTGTGACGCCAAATGGCTTCTGGCTGGACCGAATGCTGTTGAGCACCTCCGCGAGCTGATATGTCTTTTCGTATCGCGCTAGGCGTTCGGACGTCACTTCTCCAGGTTTGGAGAAGCCCGGATAGGCGATCAGCGCGCCCTCGCTGTTAGCAATGAGATTGCTTGCTCCGGGGTGCGTGCCCTGCACCGCATCCAGAAGATAGGAGCCCAACGGCAGGGTGGTGCCCCAAGCCCCAACATATTCGCCATTGATATAGATCGGCGTCATGCAGCCTGTGGTCAGCGTCTTGCCGGAGGGATCGCTCAAGAGAGGAAGCAGCTTGGTGCAGCGTGTGCGCCTCTCCGGATTGTTTTCCGGCAAGGTGATTTGCATCATCTCCGTCTCAGCGAAGCTGAATGTTCTTGGCGCCTGATCGCGATAAAATTTGATCTTCTCGGGTCTGTCCGGCGTGAACATGATCATCCGGTTGCTGGGCGAGAAGAAGTAGAAATTGTCGAACCGGGACCGAAGAGCTTCTCCGGAATTCACCACGACTTCGGCCGTCGCCAAGAGCCGCGCCTTTTCTGTAGTCGTAGGCTCAGGACCGGCCATGTAGGCCGTCAAACCATATAGAAATTGCGTTTCGCCGGTCTCGAGGCTCCGCGCGGCCCGACGCGTACCATCGGCACGGCGGGGAAAGGGTACCCATCCGGCGTAGCCCGCAGCCAGCAACGGATTAGCGGAACAGGTCTGGATCCTGCCTGTGTGCTTCAAGCAGGTTCTTGAGTTCCTCGATGCCCTCGTCGGTGAACGCGGTGATGCTGTCCTCACCCAGCCCGTAGACCATGATGACGCCGTCCTCGGGCTCCATGCCGATGGAGATGTCGTGCAAGAGATGCTCGTCGACGGCGAGCTCTTTGGCGACTGCGGCGATGACGGTGACGGAATAGACCTTGTTGCGCTGCGTGGTCATGCCGCCTCGGCGGCCATGGCCTCTTCGCGCAGGGCCTTCCAATTCCAGGGCAGAAGCTCGTCGATCCGGTGAGCCGGATGGGTGGCGATGCGGGCGAGGACGTCGGTGAGCCAAGCGTGAGGATCGACGTCGTTCATCTTGGCTGTGACGATCAGGCTGTACATGGCCGCGGCCCGCTGGCCGCCCCGATCTGAACCACAGAACAGCCAGGACTTTCGGCCCAGGGCGATGCCGCGCAGCGCGCGCTCGGCGGCGTTGTTGCTGAGACAGACCCGGCCGTCATCGAGGAACAGGGTGAAGGCGGCCCAGCGCTTCAGAAGGTAATTGATCGCCTTGTAGAGGTCATGGGTGCGCGAGAATGCGAAGCGCTTCTCCTCGAGATAGGCGTGCAGGGCCTCGACGATCGGCTTGCTGCGTTCCTGGCGGACGGCGCGGCGGGCCTCGGGAGACTGGCCGTTGATCTCGCGCTCGATGTCGAAGAGGGCGTCGATCCGGCGAACCACTTCAAGGGCGACGGGCGAGACCACCACGGGCTTCTTGCCCGAGGCCTTGCGCCGGGCGGCCTCTTCGAGATCGGCGAAGATGAAAAACGGCCGTCGCGCATGGGCCCAACAGGCTGCCTGCAGGATCGGACTGGGCTTGCGATCTGGGGCATAGAGCTTGTCGTAACCGGTGAAGGCGTCGGCCTGGAACACCCCGGACCACGGGGCGAGATGGGCCTGGGGATGCACGCTGCTCCGATCGCGAGAATAGTAGAACATCGCCGCTGGAGGATCCTTACCGCCAAACGGCTTGTCGTTGGCGACATAGACCCAACATCGGGCGATGTCGGTCTTGCCGGTGGCGAGCACCGGAACGGTTGTGTCATCGCCGTGCAGACGCTCGGCGGAGAAGACGCGGCGCTCCAAGGCGGTCAGAAGCGGACTGAGCGCGAAGCAGCCGGCGCCGACGGCGTCGGCCATGGTCGACAAGGCGATCGGGACGCCCTCAAGCGCGTAGCGCTCACAGAGCCGGTTGAGCGGCTGGTGGGCGCCGAACTTCTCATAGAGGATCATCGCCAGTAGGCTTGGCCCTGCCCATCCCCGGGGGATGGCGTGGAACGGCGCCGGCGCCTGGCTGATCTTCTCGCAGTCGCGGCAGGTGAACTTCTCACGCACCGTCTCGATCACCTTCCACTGCCGCGGGACCAGCTCCAGCGTGCGGGTCACGTCCTCGCCGAGCTTGCGCAGCCGGCCTCCGCCGCAGCACTCGCACGCCGTCGGCGGGTCGAGCACAACGCGCTCCCTAGGCAGATGGTCGGGAAAAGTGGTGCGAGCCTCGGGGCGTTTGCGCACGAAGCCCGCCACGGTCGTGGTCCTGGCCACGGCGATCTCGGCGGCGATCTCGTCCTCGGTGGCGCTGGCCTCATGCTCCTCGAGCTCAAGCTCCATCTGATCTTGCAGCTGGGCGCTCCGCTCCTTGCGGGCCCCGTAGACCTGGCGCTCCAGTTTGGCGATCCTGAGCGCCTGGTGGGCGATGAGGGCCTTGTCCTCGGACGCCATGGCCTTAGCCACGGCCAGCTCGGCGGCGGCATCAAAGTGCTTCTGCTCGGCGCTGGCCGCCTTCTCCTGGGCCTCGCCCGCCTTGGCCAGCGCCATCTTCAGCGCCTGCTTCAGGGCTGCGACGTCGTCCGGAAGGTCATCGAGCTGGGCGTCCACCAGCTGATGGAATCATACTTTTGAGCGCTTGTGGCGCCCCTAAATGCAGGTCCGGCAAAGAAAATGCGGGCCTATCCGGCGCTGGTCGGGCGCCAGGTGTGCTGGGGGTTGCGCCAGTCGATGCCCTCCAGCATGTAGCCCAGCTGGGCCGACGTCAGAGCCACCGCGCCGCCCTCCGCCGCTGGCCAGACGAACCGCCCGCGATCCAGGCGCTTGGCGTAGAGCGACATGCCCAGACCGTCGTGCCAGAGGATCTTGATCAAGGCTCCGCCGCGCCCCCGGAACACGAACAGATCACCGGCGTGGGGATCGCGCTTCAAGTGCTCCTGGACCAGCAGGGCCAGGCCCTGCATGCCCTTGCGCATATCCGTATGGCCGGTGGCGATCCAGACCCTGACCCCGGACGGGACCGGGATCATCGCAATGCCCGGAGCGTCGCGGTGACCAGGGCTGCGGGCGTATCCGCGCTGATCGTCACCCGGGCGCCGTGCGGCAGCTCAATGACGATGGCGGGGCCACGGTCCGCAGCCGGCCCCACGTCCGAGGCGCCATCGACGACAACCGCTGGAACAAAACCGCCGTCATCCCGGGCGGCCAAGACCTCGCGCCGCCACTTGTAGATCAGGCTGGTGGCAACCTCGTACTGCCGCGCCACATCCGCCACCACGGCCCCGGGCGAGAACGCCGCCATCAGAATCTCGCGCTGCTCGTCCGCGCTCCACCGCCGGCGGCGCTCCGGCCCCGACATCAACGTCACATGGGCCATGCTGCACAGCTATGAGCGCTCATAAGGTCTCCTTACGAGCGCAGCATCCTGTCCCGGCTACCCCTCAGCAAGGCGGCCCACGGCGGAGGGGTACGGGAAAGGCGACATTAAAGCAGACATCGGTCTGCGGCGTGACCGGCATAGTCCCAATGCGCCGCACCAAGGCGCGCTCGGCATCGGCGTGGCGCGCCCAGAGCTCTTGAAAGAGCACTTGTTCGTATTTCGTGCGCTCCTCGGCGTATGCGGCGAGGTCCTGGGCCCGCTGCGCCTCGGCCTCCTTACGATAAAGCTGCGCCCCAGCCCATGAGCCTAGCAGCGTGGCCGACGTGGAGATCGCCAGCAGGCCAGCAATCAGCGGCCCGGCGACAGTCCGATGCGCCTGACGAGATTTTATAATTTTCATAGTGGCACATGCGAATCAGACAGTCCGTCCCCTTGAGGAATATTGGCGTTGAGCGCAGCGTTGCGGCAACTCAGGCGCCTAAGATTGGGGCGCCGCTGCGTCAAATTGGCTCAAATCGGGGAACTCCGCGTTCAATCCCGTTGACGAGGCAGAGCCGGCCGCTCGTCGCGCGCCGTCATCGGCCGCGTCGCCCCGCCCAGGACATGCCACCACCAATTGACCTATAGGTCCGGGCGGACGCGTCAGGCGCCAATGGATCTGAATTTCGAGAGAGGCAGACCTCGGGACCGGGTGTCCTGTAGAGGCCGGACATCATCTCCAGGACGGCCCGCTCGATCTCGGTTCTTACCGCCAGCTGCATAGGTTCCAGTCCCCCTTTGCCGCCGCTCAAGTCCAACACGGTGTCGCCAAAGAAACTGAAGACGCCGGCGCTGACTTCCCGCCCGACAATCTGTTTCTGATAAGAGACGACATCAATGATGTCGGAAGTTTTTGTATCAACAAGACGAAGGTCGATGCCGACATTCATGATGTAGTTGCGGCTCCGGAATTGGCCCTTCATGTCTCGTGCGGCTTGGCCGCCGGCGGCGGCGTCGGCGCCCGAAGAGCGGATATTGTAATTGAGTTCGGTTATGCCGCCGATCAGCACATAGTCTGATCCAGACATCATGCCGACTGGGATCTGCCGGTATTCGCCGGGCGCTTGACCACTGTCGGAAATCAATCTTCCATTCGCGTACTTGAGCTCCAGTTCTGACACGGAGTTGTCGTAGCGCTCCACGAGGCGGGCGCCCGATTTGGCGAGCGCGGTAATGGCCATCAGCGAGGCGCCTTGGGTGAGTTTGGGGCCGCCTTGGAAGTCGTCTTGCTTACCAGTGTAGTCGGAGATGCGGCCCACGGCGATGCGTGGCGACGGCCGACCGTAGCTGCGTGCATATTGCGACAAGCAGATCAATGCTTCCGAATAGGGCGTGTCATTTGCCGTCACCGGGGCTGCGCCGATGGGGTCTGCGTAGAGGCCGTTGGCGGCGACAGGCGGCGCAGCTGTGCTGGCGCAGGCGCCGAGGGCGAGGGCCGAGATCGCCGCAAGGATCGGATTGAATCTAGCGCGAAACATGGGCCACCGTTGCGTTGCCGAGCGCCGCGCTGGCTTGCACGGCGCCGGAATTGGTCTGGGTCGCCTCGACGATGATCGTGTTCCACGATCCGCCGGCGACAATATTGATCTGATTGGCGACCGCCGAGACATCGATCTGCCCAAGCGGCCCGAAGGGGCTGGAGGCGTCGCCAAGTCCAGCCCCTAGACCGCCGGAAAGTCCGGTAGGCTCCGTCAGAAGGCCGTTGATAATGACCCGGTTGCCGTTGGCGTCGCGGGTGGAGGTCTCAACCGGGCGGGCCTCCTGGCCCATCACGCGGCCATAGCCGGCGTTCAAGCTGGATGGGCTCAGCGCCTCAGCCGACGCAGGGGTCGCGCCGAGCAGCAGGCCGAAGGCCAAGCCGGGCACTGCGGACAGCAAGAGATTTCTAGCGGACATGTCTGGCTCTTGGACGGAGGAAGTAGGCCGCCGCCCCCCTGGAGACATGGGGCGGCGGCGGAACAAACGCGACTTAGAAGCCTTTGATCGTCAGGCTGTTGCCGATCGCCGCGGAGGTGATCGAGACGTCACCCACGACCTTGTTGATGCGGGCGTTGGTGTTGGCCACGGTGTAGGCGGCGTTGACCTGCTGCGACCCGATCGAGGCGACTTCACCGGAGATGGTCGCGGTGTTGGCGATGGCGGCGGCGGTCGAGGACAGATCGCCGGCGATGTTGTAGCTGCTGAGGTTCAGATTCGCGGTCGGGTCATAGTTGGCGTACTGCACATTGCTGACCGAGCCGCCGCGGGCCACGTCCACCGTCAGGCTGTTGCCGATCGCTGCGGCGGTGACGCCGACATCGCCGACCACATTGGAAATCTGGCCATTCAGGTTGGCGACCGCGTTGCCGTTGAACACCTGGCGACTGCCGATCGCCCCAGCGGTGTCACCGGTGATGGTGGCGGTATTGCCGATGGCGGCGGAGGTGAGGTCCACCTTGCCAGTGACGTTGCTGATCGTGGCGTTCAGGTTCGAGCCGATCTTGGCGAACTCGGTCTGGCTGTTCGACACCGACTGAGCGCCATAGGTGTCGGCGGCGAAGGCGGCGGTGGCGAGGACCGACAGGGCCGCGGCGGTCGAGAGGATCTTGAAGGTCATATCTAACTCCTTGGGTCGCCGGGATTGGCGATACCCTCACTTCAGCAAGGCGCGCGCCGCCAAACGACCACGGATGAACTTAATACTCATACTAAGTAAAAAGGTCCGGAATTCAGTCATGTGGCTATCTGGCGGAATAATATGCCTTCCGAAAGTCCTATCAGCAGGAGTCGTGCCAGGCGGATGGTGCCTATATGGGCGTTAGATTCACCATTATGCTGCGGTTAGCTGTATCCTGATCTCGAAAGCGGACACCCGAGTGCTTCTTTGTGGACGTTTTACTCGATTTAGGTCTAGATTTGAGACGGAGGGGATTCGCTGGTGACCTGCCCCCCACCGGTCCCTCGATCATTATGAGAGCCCTGGGGGGTGATAGTTGATCTGTAGCGCCGGTGGTAG
>NZ_JBHTLQ010000075.1:0-13466 GCF_042679085.1 Phenylobacterium conjunctum
GCGCGGGCGCCGGGGCGTAGGAGGTGGTCGCCGCGGGCTGGCGAGCCGGTTCCGGCGCGCGCAGCGGCGGGGCCTGCAGCGGGCGACGCTCCATCTTCGGCTCGATGGCCGCGATCGAGGCGCCGTCCATGCCGGTGGCGACCACCGACACGCGGATCATGCCTTCCAGCGACGGATCGAAGGCCGCGCCGAAGATGATGTTGCCTTCCGGATCCACCTGCTCGGAGATGGCGTTGGCCGCCTCGTCGACTTCCAGCAGGGTCATGTCCAGGCCGCCGGTCACATTGACCAGCACCGCCTTGGCGCCCTTCAGGGAGACTTCGTCCAGCAGCGGGTTCTGAATGGCGTTCTGGGCGGCCATCAGGGCGCGGTCTTCGCCGGTCGCCTCGCCGGTGCCCATCATCGCCTTGCCCATCTCGGTCATGACCGTGCGGACGTCGGCGAAGTCGAGGTTGATCAGGCCGGGCAGCACCATCAGGTCGGTGATGGAGCGCACGCCCGAGTGCAGCACCTGGTCCGCCATGCCGAACGCCTCGGCGAAGGTGGTCCGCTCGTTGGCGACACGGAACAGGTTCTGGTTCGGAATGACGATCAGGGTGTCGACATAGCGCTGCAGCTCGCTGATGCCGGAATCCGCCAGACGCATCCGGTGGCGGCCTTCAAAGTGGAAGGGCTTGGTCACCACACCAACGGTCAGGATGCCGCGCTCACGGGCGCACTTGGCGATGATCGGAGCAGCCCCGGTGCCGGTGCCGCCGCCCATGCCGGCGGTGATGAACACCATGTGGGCGCCGTCGAGATGCTCGCCGATCTCAGGAATCGACTCCTCGGCGGCGCTCATGCCGACCTCGGGATGGGCGCCCGCGCCCAGGCCTTGGGTCACCTGAACGCCAAGCTGGATGCGGCGGTCGGTCTTGGAGAATGAAAGCTGTTGGGCGTCGGTGTTGGCGACCACGAACTCAACACCTTCGAGGCCCGCCTCGATCATGTTGTTCACGGCGTTGCCGCCTGCCCCGCCGACCCCAAAGACGACGATGCGCGGCTTCAACTCGGTCGCGCGCGGCGCAGAAAGTGCAATAGCCATGGGACCTCTCGCGTGCTCCGTCAGTTCCTTCCTAGGAGACACCGGCGACCCGCCCGCCAGGCTCCTCGACGGATGTCGTTAAGGAAGCGCCTACCATCGTTAATTGGCGGTTAACTGCATAAGGCGAGTCGGAGTTCAGTCGAGCCGGTCACGGAGCAAAATTTGTTAGCGCACAAGGCTTGCGCGTTAACCATGTCTGTGGGCTGCGACATCCTGACTCACGATAACCTCATGCGGTTCCGACAGTTGTCGGGGGCTTAGGTAGTCCTGCAGTGAGTCGGGATTGAGTCTGAGCTTTACTATTGCCCACGAAGAATCGGCACGCGGAACGCCAATGACGGCCAAGGCGGGGTAGACCTGCCCTGCCCGGCCCTCCAGCGCCCCGGACAAGCGGCGCCTATCGGGCGGACAATCCGGACTTTCCACACCTGCGGAGAGGCTTTTCCACCGGCTTCCGCGCCCGCCCGCGGCACCCTGCCCGCAGACAGGCGGCGCAGCGGGCAGGAAGATGATCAACAGGCGGTCTCTCATCGGGGTTTCGGCGACCCTGGCGGCGGCACGGCCGGCCATGGCCGCGGTCGCCAAGGGCGCGCCGGATGTGGCCGTGGTCGGGGCCGGGGCCTTTGGCGGCTGGGCGGCCCTGTCGCTGCGCGAGCGCGGCCTCGATGTCGTGTCCCTCGACGCCTATGGTCCGGCCAGTCCCCGCGCCTCCTCCGGCGGCGAGACCCGTTCGATCCGCTCCGGCTATGGCGCCGAAGGCTTCTATTCGGCCTGGGCCATGCAGGCCCTGGCGCTCTGGAAGCGGCGAGAGGCGGAGTTCCAGCGCCCCCTACTCTATCCCAACGACCGGATCGAACTGGCGGACCGCTGGCTGCCGGGCCTCATAGCCCAGCGCAAGATCTTCGAGGACCTGAAGCTGCCCTTCGAGGTCCTGCCCCAGGCGGACCTGCGCAAGCGCTATCCGCAGATGGCGTTCGACGACGTCGAGTTCGCCTTTGTCGAGACCTCGGCCAGCGCCGCGGTGATCAAGGCGCGCGACGCGATGCTGGTGGTCTCCGAAGTCTTCCAGAAGAAGGGCGGGCAGTTCCGCATCGCCCGCGCCCAGCCCGGCGCCGCCAGCGGCCGCAGGCTCGAGACCTTGAAGCTCGGCGATGGCGGGGCCCTGTCCGCCGGCCAGTTCATCTTCGCCTGCGGTCCCTGGACGCCCAAACTGTTCCCCGCCCTGGTCGGTCCCAAGGTCGGCGTCTATCGCAGCGAATACTTCTACTGGGGTCCGCCGCCCGGCGACGCCCGGTTCTCCTGGCCCAACCAGCCGGCCTGGCACGACCATGTCCTGGGCGGCTATGGCTTCGGCAGCCTGGAACGCGGGCTGAAGTACTCGCCGGAGGCTGGCGGCCGCGTCACCCAGGACCCGGACACCGCTGAGCGGCTGGCCACCGACTACCTGCTGAAGAAGGGCCGGGACTATATCGGCCATCGCTTCCCGGACATGCGCGACGCCCCGATCCTGGAGACCAGGGTCTGCCAGGTGGACAACACCGCCGACACCCACTTCATCCTCGACCGGCACCCGGACTACGACAATGTCTGGCTGGCCAGCGGCGGTGGAGGCCACGGCTTCAAGCACGGTCCGATGGTGGGCGAGTACCTGGCCGACCGCATCCAGGGTCGGTCGGCGGATCCTCAGACCGAAGCCCTGTTCCGCCTCAGCCGACGGCCGGACATGAAGCCCGGCTGAACCTCAGAGATTTTCGCGCAGCCAGGCGGCGGCCCGGGCGACCGGGTTGGCGCCGGGATCCAGCGGCTCGCGGCGCAGCTTGGCGCTGGCCAGGGCCTTGGCCGAGACGGCCTCGCGCGGCCCAAAGGCGGAGCGCTGCAGGACACCCGCGGCGGCGCAGAAGGCCGGACCGGAGGCGGCGTCAGCCAGGTGCGGCACCCGGCGCGGACGGCCCAGGCGCACCGGGCGGTCGAACACCCGCACGGCGACTTCACGCACGCCGGCCAGCTGGCTCGCGCCACCGGTCAGCACCAGGCCCGCGCCCGGCTCGACCGGGCAGCCCGAGGCCTTCAGCCGGTCGCGCAGCAGTTCGAGCGTCTCTTCCACCCGGGGCGCGATGATGCCCTTCAGCAGCGAGCGCGGCGCGATGACCGGACCCGCGCCAGGATCGTCGCCGCGCGGCGGCGCTTCGATCATCTCGCGGTCCTCATTGGCCGAGGCGATGGCCGAGCCGTGCAGGGTCTTGATCCGCTCGGCGCCGGCGATGGAGGTCGACAGGCCGCGGGCGATGTCTGCGGTCACATGGCTGCCGCCCACCGGCAGGGTCTCCACATGGATCAGGCTACCGCCGGCGAACACCGCCGCCGAGGTCGAGCCGCCGCCCATGTCGATGCAGACAGCGCCCAGGTCCATCTCGTCCTCTTCCAGGGAGGCGAGCGCCGAGGCGAAGGGCGCGGCGACCACGCCCTCGAACTGCAGGTGGGCCCGCTCAACGCAGGCGCCCAGGGTCTGGAACACGGTCTCGGAGACCGAGACCACCAGCAGCTCCACGGCCAGACTGCGGCCGAACATGGCGCGCGGGTCGCGGATGCCGGCCTGGCTGTCCACGCTCCAGCCCACGGGCAGGATATGGGCGGCGCGGCGACCAGGAAGCTTGATCTGGGCCAGGGCCGCCTGGATGGCGCGCACCAGGTCCCCGTCGGAAATGGCGCGGGCGCCCAGCGAGACACGCCCCGAGACGCGATGGCTGGCGAGCGAACCGCCCGCGGTGCAGACCGTGACGCCCTGCACCTGGACGCCGGCGACGTTTTCGGCCCGCTCGACCGCCTGGGCGATGGCGTCGGAGGCTTCGTCCAGATTGACGATGGAGCCGCCCTTGACCCCGCGCGACTGCACATAGCCGACGCCGGCCGTGGTCAGGGTGCGGTCAGCCCGACGGACGCCGTCCGGCTTCATGATGAAACAGGCCACCTTGGACGCGCCGAGATCGACAGCCGCCGTCACCGGCTGGCGCCCAAGCGCAGCCTTCAGCCCGTCGCGGCCCTCCTTGCGGGCCTCCCCCCGGGTCCCTGCCGTCATGGTCCCCTTCACCGTCAAACGCCGTTCGCCACCAACTGGCCGGGCAGGACACCGTCCCGCGGCCGGACCGCCACCACCGTCGGATCGCGCAGGTCGATCCGTTCAAATCCGAGTTCGAGAATCCGCGACTTCTGGTCCAGCTGCTGCAGCTGGATCAGGGCGGCCTCTTCATCCACCGCCGGAAGCTGCACCAGCGAGCCGTCCTTCAGCCGCAGGTCCCAGCGCCGGTTGTCGACCCGCACCAGCGCCTCGAGGCGCTCCATCAGCCGCGGCTGGGCGGCGACGGCGGGCAGGATGGCGTTGGCGTACTCATTGGCGCCCTCGCCCACGATCAGCGGGAGGGTCGGGAACTTGTCGGGACGCGCCTCGGGGATCACCCGGCCATGGTCGTCGATCACCACGCTGCGGCCGCCCGACTGCCACACCGCCAGCTGGCGGCGTTCCTCGACCTGCAGGACCAGGGTGTCGGGCAGCAGGCGCACCACGCTCGCGTGCTTGACCCAGCCTACGGCCTCGACCCGCTGGCGCAGGGCTTCCAGGTCCAGGTCCAGCATCGGCTGGTCCTTGTAGACCCCGGCGGCCTTCAGGATGTCGGCGGTGGCCATGGGCGAAGCGCCCTGGACCCGGACGGCGTTGAGCTTGAAGCCCAGGTGGGCGAACTGACCGGCGATGGCGGAATTGGTGGCCTGGACCAGGCGCTCGCCGCGCCCGCCGGTGGCCAAGGTCACCACCAGGGCCAGGGACAGGACGCCCGCCGCGCCCATCAGCGCATAGGCCGGGGACAGGCCGACGCCCTGGGCGGCGCGGAGCTTGGCGTGAGGGATGCTGGCGGCAGGCTTCGCCTTCCGCTGCTGCTGAGCGCGCGGCTTGGTGCTAGCGGAGGCCTTAGCCCGGGGTTTCGCCTGAACTCGCGATCCCCCCCGCAACGCCGCGGGCATACGCATCCTCCGTGATCCAAAGCACAAGACGGTCGAAGTCCATGCCCGTATGCGCCGCCTGCTCTGGAGCGAGTGAGGTCGGCGTCATGCCGGGCTGGGTATTGACCTCTAGAAGGACCAGAATGTCGTTAATGTCGTCATAACGAAGGTCGGAGCGGGTAACCCCGCGACAACCAAGCGCAGCGTGCGCCATCTCGGCGAGTTTCATCGCCTTTTCAGTGACATGGGCCGGAAGATCGGCCGGCACGACGTGCTTTGAGCCCCCCTCCCCGTACTTGGCTTCGTAGTCATAGAACCCGTTAACGGGGACAATGTCGGTGACGGCGAGCGCCTTGCCGTCCATCACGGCGACCGCAAGCTCGCGTCCGCGGATATAGGGCTCGACCATCACCTCCTCGCCGAAGGTCCAGCTCGGGGCCACGACCTCCTGCGGCGGCTGATTCGCCCCCTCCATGATGATGAACACCCCGACCGAGGAGCCTTCGGCGTTCGGCTTCACCACATAAGGCGGCGCGATCACGTGATCCTTGGCGACGTCGAACCGGTTGAACAGCCCGCCGCCCGGCACGACGACGCCCGCGGCGGCCATCACCGCCTTGGCCTTGGCCTTGTCCATGGCCAGCGCGGACGCCAGCACGCCCGAGTGCGTATAGGGCAGCCGCAGGGTCTCCAAGATGCCCTGGACGCAGCCGTCCTCGCCCCACTCCCCGTGAAGGGCGTTGAACACCACATCGGGCTTCAGGGCGGTCAGTACCTGGGCCAGGTCCCGGCCCGCATCCACATAGGTCACCTTGGCGCCCAGCCGCTCCAGGGCCGCGCCGCATTCGCGGCCGGAGACCAGGCTCACCTCGCGTTCAGAGGACAGGCCGCCGTACAGCAGGGCCACATGACGGCCCGAAAGGGGAAGGCTCACTTGGACTCCTGGGGCGCTTGGGCCGCGAGGGCGCGGAAGTCGATATCGCTGTTCGCCACCGTATGCAGGAAAGCGGCCCAGACCGCCACGTTCTGCGACAGCTCGGCCGGGTCAACCTTGTCCAGGGTGTCGTCGGCGGCGTGGTGCAGGTCGAAATAGCGGCTGGCGTCCTGGGTGAAGTCCACGGTCGGCGCGCCGTTCTGGACCAGGCCCGACACATCGGCGCCGCCGTGGCGGCCGGGCTCGCGCGAGACGATCACCTTCAACGGCGGCAGGGCGCCGACAAAGGCCTTCATCGCCGGATGCCCCAGGCTGTTCTTCGGCAGGGCGACATTGAAGATCCGGCCCGCGCCCATGTCGCTCTCGCCGGCCAGGACGATCTTCGGCGTCTCGGCCTTGTGCGCCTCGCCATAGGCCTCGCCGGACCCGCCCTGCTCTTCCGAGCCCCACATGACGACGCGCAAGGTGCGGCGGGGACCGCCCGGCGCGCTGGCCGCCAGCTTGGCCGCCGCGGTCATGATGGCGATGCCCGAGGCGTCATCCACCGCGCCCGTGCCCGGATCCCAGCTGTCCAGGTGCCCGCCGACCACGATCACCTCGTCCGGCTTCACCTTGCCCGGCAGCTCGCCCACCACGTTGTAGGCCTCGACGTCCTGCCGATAGGTCGACTGCAGGTTCAGCTTCACCCGCACCGGCTTGCCGCGCTCGACCATGTGCTCCAGCAGCTCGGCGTCCACGGTGGACAGGGCCGCGGCCGGAATGCCGCCCGGCATGGCCTGGCCGGTGTGCGGCAGCCGGGTGTCGTCGGTGGACAGGGACCGGGCCAGATAGGCCACAGCCCCGCGCTTGGCCGCCTCAACGGGGCCGAAGGTGCGCTGGGCGTTGATGGCGCCGTAGCCGCTGCCGTCCTGGGTGCGGACCATGCGGCCCGTCACCACCGCGATCTTGCCCTTCAGCGACCCCTCCGGCGCGGCCAGGAACTCACCATAGGAGCGGAACAGGGCGATCTCGGCCTCCAGGCCCTCCTTGGGCGTCGGGGTGGAATTGCCCAGGCCCAGGATCGCCAGCTTCTGCGGGAACGGCGCCACCACCTCGGCGCTCTCCTCGCCGCGCAGCCAGGAGTCCGCCTTGAAGGTCTCCACGTGGACGTTCGAGAAGCCCAGGGCCTTCAGCTTGGCGACGCCCCAGTCGCGGGCGCGATCCATGCCCACCGAGCCCACCGGCCGGGCCCCAACTTCGGTGGTCAGGGATTCCAGCACCGACCAGGCGGTGGTGTCGGTCAGCGCCTTGTCGCGCACCGCCTGGGCATCGGCGGCGAGGTCAGCGGCGAAGGCGGGCGCGGCGGCGAACAGACCGGCCGCGGCGGCGCAGAGCAGGAGCTTTTTCATGCTTCGCCGGTCGCAGGGACGGAAGCGGGAGTCAAGCCAACCGCTTCCGCTAGGTCCGCCCTTGCGGACACAAGGCTGTCAGCAGGCGCCCAGGATCAGCCGGCCGGACGGCCGATGCGCTTGATTTCCCATTCGAGCTCGATCCCGGTCTTGGCCTTCACGTCGGCGCGCACCGCCTCGCCCAGGCCCTCCAGGTCGGCGGCGGTCGCCTCGCCGGTGTTGATCAGGAAGTTGGAATGCAGGGGCGAGAACATGGCGCCGCCGAACGGCTTGCCGCGCCAGCCGGCCTCATCCACCAGCTTCCAGGACGAATGCCCCGGCGGGTTCTTGAAGGTCGAGCCGCCGGTCTTTTCCTTGATCGGCTGGCTGGCCTCGCGCCGGGCGGTGATCTCGGCCATGCGGGCCTCGACCGCCGCCGGATCGTCGGGCCGGCCCTCGAACAGGGCGCCCGTGAAGATCAGCCCGCCCTCCGCGGCCTTGGCGGACTTGCGGTAGGAAAAGCCCATCTCGGCGTTGGTGAAGCTCACCCGTTCGCCGGCCCGCGTCACCGCATAGGCCTCGACCAGGATGTCCTTGGTCTCCGCGCCATAGCAGCCGGCGTTCATCATCACCGCGCCGCCGATGGAGCCCGGCACCCCGCGATAGAACTCCAGCCCGGCGATCCCGGCCCTGCCGGCCTCGCGCGCCACAGTGGCGTCCAGGGCCGCGGCCCCGGCGAAGATGCGGGCCTCGCCCCGGGGCTCCACAGCCGCGAACGCCTTGCCCAGGCGGATCACCACCCCATCGACCCCGCCGTCGCGCACCAGGGTGTTGGAACCGACGCCCAGCGGCGTCACCGGCACGGCCGGGTCCAGGCCCTTCAGGAACTGGGCGAGATCGTCCTCGTCCGCGGGCAGGAACACCACGTCCGCCGGGCCACCGACCCGAAACCAGGTGAAGGGCGCCAGCGGCTCATCCTTCAGCAGGCGACCACGGACCTCAGGCAGCTTGTCCTTCCAGCTCACGAGGCCAGGGCCTCAAGCTGCGGCGGCAGGGCGTAGGCCCAGCTGGTGATGTCGCCGGCGCCCAGGCAGACCACCAGGTCGCCCGGCTTGGTCTCGGCCTTGATCAGGCGCGCGAGGTCGGTGGGACCGGAAAGCGGCAAGGCCCGGCGGTGGCCGAAGCGGCGCAGGCCGTCCACCAGGCCGTCGCGGCTCGCGCCCTCGATCGGCGTCTCGCCAGCCGCATAGACGTCGGCCACGATCACCGTGTCCGCGTCGTTGAAACAGCTGCAGAAGTCGTTGAACAAGTCATGGAGCCGGCTGTAGCGGTGCGGCTGCACCACGGCGACGACCCGGCCCTCGGTGACCGCGCGGGCGGCCTTCAGCACCGAGGCGATCTCCACCGGGTGATGCCCGTAGTCGTCGATCACCCGCACCCCATCAGCGACGCCAGTGGTGGTGAACCGCCGCCGCACCCCGCCGAACCCGGACAGGCCCTCGCGGATCGCCGCCTCGGTCACGCCAAGCTCACGGGCCACCGCGATGGCGGCCAGGGCGTTCATGACGTTGTGGTGGCCGGCCATGGTCAGGTGCAGGTCACTCCAGCGCATGGGCGGGCCGTCATGCGGAGCGATCACCGCGTCGAACCGCGAGCCGTCGGGGCCCATGGTGATCTTCTCGGCCCGCACCTCGGCCTGGGGATTGACGCCGTAGGGGATGACCCGCCGGTTTTCGACCTTGGCCGCCATGGCCTGGACTTCCGGATGGTCCGTGCAGACGGCGGCGAAGCCGTAGAACGGGATGTTCTCGACAAAGTCCCGGAACGCCTTCCGCACCGCGTCGAAGTCGCCGTAGTGGTCCAGGTGCTCGGGGTCGATATTGGTGACGATGGCGCAGGTGGAG
Source organism: Phenylobacterium conjunctum (assembly GCF_042679085.1). Classification (NCBI taxonomy): domain Bacteria; kingdom Pseudomonadati; phylum Pseudomonadota; class Alphaproteobacteria; order Caulobacterales; family Caulobacteraceae; genus Phenylobacterium; species Phenylobacterium conjunctum. The sequence continues at coordinate 9,283 of NZ_JBHTLQ010000075.1, forward strand.
CGCAGCTTCAGGAAGGTGCCGTCGCTCTCGTCGGCCTCCACCACGATCCAGTCGCCCTCGCCCACCTTGGCGTTCGTGCCATAGGCGTTGATGATCCCGCCATTGACGACGGTCGGGTCCAACCCACCCGCGTCCAGCAGGGCCGCCACCATCGAGGTCGTGGTGGTCTTGCCGTGGGTGCCGCCGACCGCGATCGAGAACTGCAGCCGCATCAGCTCGGCCAGCATCTCGGCGCGACGCACCAGGGGCAGGCGCCGCTCGCGGGCCGCCGCCATCTCCGGATTGTCGGCCTTGATCGCGGTCGAATAGACCACCGCCGACGCGCCCTCGATGTTCGAGCCGTCCTGGCCAATGAAAATCTTCGCGCCCAGCTTTTCCAGCCGCTCGGTGTTGGCGCTGGCCTTGGCGTCGGAGCCCTGCACCGTATAGCCGATGCGCAGCATGATCTCGGCGATGCCGCTCATGCCGATGCCGCCGATCCCGATGAAGTGGACCGGGCCGAGTTCGAAGGGAACGGGGCGTCTCTTGGCCATGATGGGTCCCTAGCGGCCCTGGGCCGCGGTCTTCTCGACGAGGTCGGCCAGGCGCTCGGCGGCGTCCGGCTTGGCGATGGAACGGGCGCCGGCGGCCATGCGGGCCAGACGCTCGGGGTTGGACAACAGCTTCATCAGCGCCTTGGCCAGGGTGTCCACCGACAGCTGGTTCTCGCGGGCCACCTCGGCGCCGCCGGCGTCGGCCATCACCTTGGCGTTCTGGCCTTGGTCGTCGTCCAGCGCGATGGCCAGGGGCACCAATATGGCGGGCTTGCCGGCGATGGCGAACTCGCACACCGAGCCCGCGCCCGAGCGGCCGATCACCAGATGGGCCTGGCGCAGCCGAGTGGCCATGTCGCGAAAGAACGGCGCGATCTCGGCCTGGACGTTGGCGTTCGCATAGATCTTGCGGGCGTTGTCCATCGACTCCGCGCGCGTCTGCTGCTGGATGCGCAGGCGGTTGCGCATGTCCTCGGGCAGCTTGGCGATGGCCTCCGGCACCAGTTCGGAGAGCAGGCGCGCACCCTGGCTGCCGCCGGTCACCAGCAGGCGCAGCGTGCCGTCGGGCTCGGGCGCCAGATAGGGCTTGTCGAACAGGTCGGCGATCTCCGGGCGGACCGGATTGCCGACGACGACAGCATCCCGCGCGACCCGCGGCGGCGCCTTCTGCAGGATCGGGAAGGCGCAGGCGACGGCGCGGACATGACCGGCCAGCTTGCGGTTGGCCCGGCCCATCACCGCGTTCTGCTCATGCAGCACCGTGGGGCGGCCCTGGGTGATCCCGGCCAGCAGGCCCGGCACGGACGGATAGCCGCCGAAGCCCACCACCACGGAGGGGTCGATGCGCTTGAAGGCCGCGCGCGCCTGCAGCACGCCGCGGAAGATGGTCAGGCCGGCCAGCGCCATGCCCACCGGATCCCCCGGCTTGTAGGTGCGCGCGGACAGGCCGATGCGCTCCTCGGCCGGGAAGCTCTCGGCGAAGGCGGCGACCCGCTCGTCGCTGGCCAGCACAATGCGCCAGCCACGGGCGATCAGGGCCTCGGACAGGGCCTGGGCGGGAAAGAGGTGGCCTCCGGTGCCTCCGGCGGCGACGACGGCGATCTTACGCATGGACCCGGTTTAGGCGGTTGGGGTGAAAAAGGGTAGCCGTCACCCCTGCGCGTAGGCGCCGGGGCTGCGACGGGTCAACGCCAGGGCGAAACCCAGGGTCAGGCAGATGGCCCACATGGACGAGCCGCCATAGCTGATGAACGGCAGGGTCATGCCCTTGGTCGGGATCATGTTCAGGTTCACCGCCGTGTTGATGAAGGCCTGCTCGCCGACCATCACGAACAGGCCGGCCGCCGCCACCTGCTGGAACGGGTCGTTCAGACGCATGGCCTTGTAGAGCCCGCGGATCACCAGGAAGGCGAACAGCGAGATCAGGAACAGGGAGAAGACCAGGCCATACTCCTCCGCCGCCACCGAATAGATGAAGTCGGTGTGCAGGTCTGGCACGTGGCGCTTCATAACGCCTTCGCCCGGCCCCCGGCCGAACAGGCCGCCATTGGCGATGGCCTCGGCGGCGCGGTCCACCTGGTGGGTGTCAGCGCTCTCCGGGCTGAGGAACCGGTCCACCCGGCTGGCCACGTGCGGGAACAGGAAATAGGTCGAGGACAGGCCGGCGACAGCCACCCCGCCCAGCAGCATCACCCACGACAGCGGCACGCCGGCCATCCAGAAGGCGGCGCCGAAGGCCACCGTGATCAGCACGGTCTGGCCCACGTCCGGCTGGATCAGCAACAGGCTGATCGACAGGAAATAAAGGCCAAAGGCGATAGAGACGCCGGGAACCCCCTGCCCCTTCTGGCCTTCGGCGAACATCCAGGCGACCAGGATGATCAGGGCCGGCTTCATGAACTCCGACGGCTGCAGGGTGAAGCCGCCGATCTGCAGCCATCGGGTCGCGCCCTTGGCGTTGTGCCCGAAGAACGGCAGGGCGATCATGATGCAGATCGCCGCGATGTAGACGAAGAAGGCCAGGCGCCTGACGCCACGCACATCCAGCATCGAGACCCAGACCAGCAGCGCCGCCCCAGTCACCCCGAAGAAGCACTGGCGGACCGCGAAGTGGAAGGGATCGCCCACATTCATCCGGGCCGCCGCCGCCGGGCTGGCGGCGAAGGACAAGAGCACGCCCAGCACGATCAGGATGCCGACACAGCCGAGCAGCCAGCGGTCGGTGGTCCACCACCACAGGCCGACCCGCGTCCGGTCGGAGCGGGAGAAGGCGTGAGCGGTGGGTGCGTGGGTCATGCGCGGACCCCTTTGGGCTGGGGCTGGGGCTGAAGCTGGCCGAGGCCCTGCACCGCATCGCGGAAGGCTTCACCCCGGGCCTCAAAGTCGGCGAACTGGTCAAAGGAGGCGCAGGCCGGCGACAGCAGCACCACAGCGTCCTGCCCCTTGGCCGTGGCGTCGGCATAGGCGCGCGCCGTGGCGGTGGCGATATCACCGCTCAGGTCCACGGCGGCCTTGCCCTCCAGAACGCCGGCAAAGGCCTCGCTGGCCTCGCCGATCAGGTAGGCCTTCTCGATGCGCGGGAACAGGTCGGTCAGGCTGTCGATGCCGCCGGCCTTGGGCTGGCCGCCCGCGATCCAGTAGAACTTGGGATAGCTGGACATGGCCTGCCGCGCCGCATCGGCGTTGGTGGCCTTGCTGTCATTGACGAACCGCACCCGGCCGACCTGGCCCACGGTCTCCATCCGGTGCGCCAGGCCCGGGAAGCTCATCAGGCCCTCGGCAGCCTCTTCGGCTGAGATGCCCAGGCCGCGCACGGCCGCATAGGCCGCCGCCGCGTTCTGCCAGTTGTGTCGGCCCGGCAGGGACCGCGCCCGCAGCAGGTCCGCAACCTCGGTCGCCCGCTCGGCGGTGGCGTCATAGAGCAGGCCCTGCAGGGCGTAGACGCCACGGCCCATGGCCTTCGAGGCCGAGATCGGCACGATGGTCCGGCGATTGGCGGCGGTGATCTCGGTGCAGATGCGCTGGCCCCAGGGGTCGTCGACCCCGATCACGGCCGTGTCGCCCTTGCCCTGGTTCAGCAGGATCCGGCGCTTGGCGGCCACATAGCCTTCCATGCCGCCATGCCGCTCCAGGTGGTCCGGCGAAATGTTCAGCATCACCGCCACGTCCGGATGCAGGCTGGAGGTCAGGTCCAGCTGGTAGGACGACAGCTCCAGCACGTAGACCGCGCCGCCATGCATGTCGTCCAGGTCCAGGACGCCGCGGCCGATATTGCCGCCGATACGGGTGTCGCGGCCGGCGCGGGCGCAGATGTGGCCGATCAGGGCGGTGGTGGTGGACTTGCCGTTGGTGCCGGTGATCGCGATCACCTTGGGCCGCTTGTGCTCCGGCGCGGCGTTCACGGTGCGCGCGAACAGCTCGATATCGCCCAAAACCTCGACCCCGTGGGCCTTGGCCTTGTCCACCGTCCAGTGCGGGGTCGGGTGCGTCAGGGGCACGCCCGGCGACAGCATCAGGGCGGCGAACTGCGACCAGTCGGCGTCGTTCAGGTCCACGACCGGCAGGCCCTCGGCCTCCGCCGCGGCGCGGCCCTCGGGACGCTCGTCCCACAGGGCGACCTGGGCGCCGCCGGCCACCAGGGCGCGGGCCGCG